>NZ_CAXQBR010000049.1 GCF_964222135.1 Euzebya sp. | reverse complement strand
CTCGATGGCCTGCTGAGCTATACCCAGATGTTGTGGATCGGAGGTCTGAAAACGAGGGCGGCGTACCCTCCCGAAGTCCTGAAGTAGATCGCCGGGTTGCAGCCCGGTGGGAGGAGTACGCCTGATGTTGAAGATAGTCCATGACGCTCCGGCTGGCGACCAGCCGACCCTGACCGATCCCTCGACCGCGACCGGCACGACATCGACGCTGGATGAGATCCGCTGGAAGTCATGTGGACCGTGGCCCTCACGACCGGACTGCGACGTGGGGAGCTGGTCGGCCTCGCCTGGCACGACGTCGACCTCACCGCGGCAACCCTCGAGGTGCGAACCATGACCACCGTCGTGCGCGGGCAGCGGGTCACGACCGATGGCAAGACCGACGCCGCCCGGCGACGCCTGACGCTTGACGGTCACCTCGTCCAGGTCCTGGCGCGACACCGCACCCGACAGGCCCAGCTCGGCATGGACGTCACCGACGGCCCGGTCTTCACCGACCCGACCGGCGCGTCGCTTGACCCCCAACGGCTGACGAACACGCTGCGCCGCACCGCAGCCCGGGCAGGCCTCCCACCGATCGGCGTGCACGGCCTGCGCCACACGGCTGCCACGCTCATGCTCACCCAAGGCGTCCCGATCCACGTCGTCGCCAACCGCCTGGGCCACTCCGACGCCAGCACGACCCTGGCCGTGTACGCCCACGTCATGCCCGACGATGACGAGATCGCCGCCACCGCCATCGCCGAGGTGCTCTTCATCCCACCGGCCCGACCCGCTAGACGCACCAGGCTCCACCCGACACCTGAGCGCAGGACACCCACGGCCAGGCCTGAAGACGGGCGACACATCGGGGGGTGACGAGCTCTCGTGGGCTCCATCTCCCTACCCCCAGCGTCGCACAGATCATGGCCTAACCCTGATCGGCTCCCTGAACGACCCTCGCGGGCCAGCCCGCGACCGCGTTCGTTGGCGCCTTCCACGCGGCCCGTGCATTGACTTGGACGAACATATGTTCGATTATCTGGTGCATGCCGCTTCACGCCGCGTCGGAACCGGTTTCGCCCTTGCCCCACTCCTCACCCAGGCGCTCGACCGCAGAACGCCCGAGTAGTTCGTCGATCGATCCCACTCCGTATGCCCGTTGCATAGCCACGAGCGTGGCTAGCTGCGGATTCGGCGTCGGCGAACTCTCAAGACGCCTGAAGGTCTTCTCGTCGAGACCGCAGACGCGGGCCGCCTCACGGCCTGATAGCGCGGCCGCTTGCCGCAGGGCCCGAAGTCTCGACCCGAGATGCGGCACGCCGTCCGGTATGCGGTTTCTAGGCCGCACGCTGCCTCCAGAACTTGAGGCGTGAAGTCCATCGAAGTAAACTACAGACAGGTGTTTTCGACCAGCTCACGACCCAGCATAGCATCCGAGTGCGGCTTTAAAACCGCAGATGCTCTAGGTCCCCTCGCCCCCACCTTGGCCGAGGCTGCAGCTGAAGTACGCGCTGCGGCCGCCAGCTTGTCGCTACCGGCCCTGGCTGAGGCTTGGGAGGTCTCCGTGAAGCATCGGGGGATGGCCTCGCACTTGTGGGGCCTCCACTTGGGGAAGGGGCGCATCGTCATCAACCAAGGGCTGCCCGGCGACCTGCAGCTCTTCGCATTCGCACACGAGTTGGCCCACGTCTTGCTGTCGCGTGGGCGGTGGCCCTGGGCTAGCTCGTTGGCGGAGGAGTGGCTCGCCGACTGGTTCGGCCACGAGTTGCTGCTTCCGGCGCAACTCCTGGCCGATCTCTCGGGCGCTCGTGCGGCGCCGGCCCTCACCGTGGCTGCGCAGACAGCCCGTCTCGGACTTGGCCCCGCACTGACGCAGGTCGGTCCCACCGTCATTTGCCGAACGTGCGGCCATCGGCCCCACCTAGCGGGTTGTGAGTGCTTTACAGTGAGGGCACGCGTTCGCCGGGAGGGTTCACATGTCCAAGTTGTTGCCGGTCAATCCCTATAGCGACCTGTCGATAGACTCGGAGGTCCGGGAGCGCGTCAAGACGTACACGCTGCCGCCGGACGACACCGTCAGGCTGTACGGCCCCGAAGTCACCATCGTTGATTCACCCCAGTTCCAGCGACTGGCCGGCATCAAGCAACTGGGCACGACGAACTACGTCTACCGCGGCGCCCTGCACACCCGCTTCGAGCATTCGCTCGGCACACTGCAGCGTGCCGAGGAGATGCTCCAGGCGGTCGCCCGGAATCGCACGACACCTGGTGAAGTTGAAGCCAGCGCGCGACGGGTTGCACGACTGGCGTGTCTTCTCCACGATCTCCCCCACGTGCCCTACGGTCACACACTGGAGGACGAGTTCTCGCTACTCCAGCGTCATGACAAGAACCCCAGCAGGATGCAAGCTCTCCTAGTTGAAAGCCACATCGGTGACCTGCTACGAAGCACCATCGGCCAAGACGAATTCGAAGTCTTGGTCAAGACCCTCGAAGCCAAGACGGACGAGGAGATAGCCGCGCTCAAGTATCCGTACGTTGGGGATATCGTCGGGAATACCCTCTGTGCCGACCTACTCGACTACGTGCCCCGTGACTTGGCGGCGTGCGGGATGCCGGTCACGATTAACCGCCGGTTCCTTGATTACCTTACTCTCACGGGTCCAGAGACGCCGGTCGAACTCAACCGTCGCCGCCTTGCCGTCAACATCGACAAGGCGGGTATGCCAAGGCCCGACGTAGAGTCCGAGATTGTCGCGCTACTCACGCATCGTTACACTCTTGCGGAACGCGTCTACTTCCACCATGCCAAGAACGCTGCGTCCGTAATGATCGGTCGCGCCGTTCAAGCTCTGGGACTGGCAATGGGCGAGGATGACCCCCAGTCCCAGGACGATGCGTTTCTTGACCTAACCGACGACGTCCTTCTGCAGATTTTGGCCAATCCCGACTTGGCCGCTGCCTACGGCATCGACATCGCCCCGTCCGCGGCCGACCGAGCGCTCTGCCGAGAGCTCGGAAGTGCACTGCGTGAACGACGCCTATACAAGGTCGCATTCCTAGCGGTGAAAGACGACCTGCCTGCGGATGCCGCTGACCTCTATGCCCGATACGGAGCCCGGCCGCAAACCCGGCGAGAACTAGAGGACCGCATCGCCGCCCTAGCCGGGGCCGACCCAGGGCAGGTCCTCATTCATCTGCCTCGGCCCAAGATGATGCATAAGGACGCGGACGTTCGCGTGTTGATTAATGGCGGGCAGAGCATTCTTAAACTCTCCGAGTGGGACGACCTGCATTCACGGAGGATCCGTTCCCTTAACGAGGCTCACCAAGGGCTGTGGCGCCTCACCGTTTACGTGCATCCCGCGGTACGTGAGAACGAAGAGAAGCGCCTGCGAGTACTTGCCCTCGCCGAGGAAGAGTTCAACGCCCGTTCTCGTGTGAATCCGAAGGTCGGCAGTCCGTTTACCGATCTCCTATTCGACCAATTCGCGCCACAGAAGGGTTGGCTGCCCATGCACCGGCCCGCGTTGGCGGGGGCGCAACATAGTCAAGCTGGTTCACTGCAGGCTGTAGTGGACACGCTTCACGAACAGGTTTTGGCGTGGTCCGAGGAGAATGGGGTTGACCCACCCACCCTGGACTAGTTGTCTACAGGCGCTCGGGAGACACCTCCCACGCAGCGTCGCGGCCGATGGTCCACTTGATCGTTCGTGAACGGATGTCGCCACAAGAACGGCGGCTTCAACCTTGTGCACGGTGAGTCCGGTCAAGGCCGAGCTAGCAAGGACGCTACTCACAGAGAGCGTGCCCACGGATCTCATTCGTCTAGGTCTGGGTGCTCCACTCGATCCGGCAACCCCGGACGGGATCGATGTCCGTGACTGCGCCGCCGCCCATCAACGTGCACGGGCTGCGCTACTGGGATGCCGCGCTCATGCTCACCCAGGAGTCCCGGTCCACGTCGTTGCCAACCGCTTGGGCCACTCCGACGCCAGCTACGCCCACGTCGTGCCCGACGACGACCACATGGCCGCCAACAATCATCGTCGAGGCGCTCTTCAACCCGACGGCCGCCGCACGACCCACGCCCCCACATCTGTGGGCAGCGAACTCGGCCGGTGGACACCCCGCGCCCGACCCGCCGACGGCCCCCCGATCGCCCGGCCGCTGACGACGCCGCGACGCCCACGGCGGAACCGTCAATCCCACCCCGTTTCACAACCGCAGTTGGTCAAGGTTGGTCATGAGTTGGTCAAGGGAGCCCCGCGCCGCAGCGACACGCGACCTCGCCGAGCCCCCGCTTCGGGCCCATATCCACAGGTCAGATGTGGTTTGGAGGTGGTGGTGGGCGAGGGGGGACTTGAACCCCCATGTCCGAAGACACACGGACCTGAACCGTGCGCGTCTGCCAATTCCGCCACTCGCCCGTGGCCTTTGAGGAACGCGGAGTGTAGCGGGACGTCCTGAGAGCGGCCAACCGTCCGGTCGTCGGGAACCCTGGGGTCCGTCGGCGCGTCACACCCTGGCGACCCACCCCACGAAGGACACCTGACCACGATGCGCACCCCCCTCCCCCTCCTCGCCCTGCTCCTCGTCCTGGCCCTCGCCGGGGCCGGCTGCGCCGGCTCGGCCACGGACGTGGGTGCCGGCGGTGACCCGACCGACCCGGTGACCGAACCGGACAGCGAGGCGCCCATCCCGGTCGAGCCCGACGGCGGGATCGGGGACACCCCGTCCGACGCCGACACCCCGATCCCGGTCGAACCGGACGGCGGGATCGGCACCTCCAGCAGCCCGGTCGGCAGCGACACCCCGATCCCGGTCGAACCCGATGGCGGGATCGGCGACGACGGCAGCGGCGCCGGCGACCCCGAGACCGCACCCCCGTTCGGGGTCAGCGCGGAGGCCGACGACGTGGTCGCCGAGCCCTACACCTCCTGTTGGACCACAGAGGAGAGCGGTGTGTGCTCGGACGGGTTCCCCGGCTCGCGTGAGGAGCTCACCGCCGACGCCCGCATCGTCGTCACCTACCCGGAGGGCGAGCTCGGGGCCGAGATCTCACCACCGCTGACCGATGACGACTCCGCCGGTGTCGACCGCCTCCCCCTGCCCGTCACCCCGGAGAACCCGGGGATCTGGATCGTCGACGTCAGCGGTCTCGAACCGGGCCAGCACACCCTCTGGCTGACCTGGTCCGGTGCGCAGGGCGACTCCTCCGCCGCGATCGACCTGACCGTGGAGTGACGCCCCGGCGGGGACGAAGGTCCCCGGACATCGCCGACGATCGGCCCTGACCCGCCCCTCCCCGCAGGCGGATCCTGCGAGGACGACCGCCTCGGGACAGGAGCCGCAGATGCGCATCGTCGTGACCGCCGCCAGCAAGCACGGATCGACCGACGGGATCGCGGAGGTGATCGCGGGGCGCCTCGAGGAGCTCGGCGCGGATGTCGACCGTCCCCTCCCGAGGGCGGTCGGCGACCTCACCGACGTCGACGGCATCGTCGTCGGCAGCGCCATCTACGCCGGTCGGTGGCTCGCGGACGCGAAGGACCTCGTCGAGCGGCTCGCCGCGGCGGGTACGACCATCCCGGTGTGGCTGTTCTCGAGCGGTCCGCTCGGCGACCCGCCCACGCCCGCCGAGGAGCCGGCCGACGCGTCGGCGATGGTCGAGCGGATCCACCCGGTCGAGCACCGCACGTTCGCCGGCAGCCTCCGCCGCGAGGACCTCAGCCTGGCCGAGCGCATGGTCGTCAAGGCCGTCCGCGCGCCCTACGGCGACTTCCGGGACCGCGACGCGATCCGGGCGTGGGCCGAGCAGATCCACAGCCACCTCACCCCGGTGACCGCAGCATGAGCGCCGACGGCAGCTCGCAGGCGACCTGGGGCCGGTGGCACGGCGCGGCCCTGGTGATCGGCGCCGCCGTCGGTTCGGTCGTCGGCGTCCTGGTGGATCAGCTGGCGACGGGGCTGGTGCTGGGCGCGGCGATCGGACTCATCACCGGGGTGCTCCACAGCGGCCTGGCCCTCGCGCCTGCCCGCGACCGGCCCCGCATCGCCGCCATGGCCGGCGCGATCGTGCTCCTCGGGCTGGTGGCGACGGTGGTCGTGCTGATCCGTTGACGGCGGTCGGTGGCTGTGCGGTGGCGGATCGGATAGACCTGCGCACATGCCCCGCCTGACCGCGTTCCTGCGCGCCATCAACGTCGGTGGCCGGCGGGTCACGAACGACGACCTCCGCCGCGTGGCCACCGATGCCGGGTTCGCCGATCCCGCGACCTTCCTGGCCAGCGGGAACCTCGTGGTGGACGCGGGTGACCGGTCCCCCGACCAGGCGACGAGGGCTCTCGAGACGGCCCTCGAGGAGGGGCTCGGGTTCGCCTCGGAGGTCTTCATCAGGACCGCCGAGGAGATCGAGGCCATCGTCGGCGCCGACGTGTTCGAGCCCCCCGCCGTGGAGGCGGCGGTGGCGGCCCCGCAGGTCATCCTGCTCCGCGAGCCCCTCGACGGACCCGGGGCCGAGGCGGTCACCGCCCTGTCCACGGCCGCCGACCGACTGGCCGTCCTCGACCGCGAGATCCTGTGGCTGCCCCGCGACGGCGTGGGCCGCGCCGCGCTGGACTGGCGGAGCCTCGACCCCCTGATCGGGGTCACCACGGTCCGCTCGCGCAACACCCTGGCCCGCATCCACGCGAAGTACCTGTCCGGCTGAGCCGCGGCCGCTCCGTGCGGCTCAGCGGAGCCGGTCGGGCACCCCGTCAGCCACCACCGCCCTGCCGCCCAGCACGACGAGGCGCTCGACCGAGGCGCGCTGGCTGCGTGCCACGTCGAAGGCCGGGCCGGGGTTGCCCACCGCCAACCCGTCGACCAGCACGACGACCCCGTCGACCGCCGCGGCCCCCGCCCCGGCGGTCAGCCCGTCGGGGAAGTCCGCGCCGGTCGCCAGCACCACCGTCCCGAAGCCCACCCCCCTCGCCCGCGCGTGCGCCAGCACCTCGGCCGCCGTCGCGTACCGGTCTGTGCCAGCGACCCGCTCGGCAGCGGGCAGGGCCGCAGCCACCGACGACCCGACGGCCGCCTCCCCGCCCACGACCACCGTGGAGGTGATCCCGAGCTCGTCGATCACCGCGGCAGTGGCCGGCGACAGCTCCCCGGACCCGGTCAGCAGGATCGGCGTCCCGGTCCGCGCCGCGACCCCACCGACGGCGAGCGCGTCAGCGAACGCCTCACCCGACACGACGTAGGCGCCCACCCCCTCCCCCGCCCCGACCCGTCGGGCCACCGCCGCGGCCGTCGCCACGCGGTCCGGTCCGGCCACCCGCTCGACGGTGACGTCGAGCGCCTCCAGGCCGGCCACCACCGCGTGGGGCACCGCGGCCGGACCGCCCACCACGACCGCCCGCGTCGCCCCCAACCGGACGACCTCCTCGGCCACGACCTCCGGCAGGGTCGTCCCGACCAGCAGGATCGGCGCACCATCCACCGCCGCGAGCGGCGCGGCCGCCAACGCGTCGGGGAAGTCCTGCGCCGAGGCCACGACGACGGTCGCCGCACCGTCCAGGTGGGCCAGCCGGGAGGCGTCCACCGACGTCCCGATCCGCTCGCTCCCCCAGGCCCGCTCGACGGCGAGCTCTGCAGGCGGGTCGAACGCGACGAGGTGCACGTAGGAACCGCGGTCCATGTACGGCTGGGTCGAGGAGGGACCGACGACGCCGGTCAGCGACTCGACCTCCGACGTCGCGGTCGGGCGCCGGTAGGCGTCCAGGTCGTCCGATCCGTGGACCTCGGCCAGGGATGCGAGGGCCGACTCCACCGCGTCGAGGACCACCTCCTCAGCCGACCGGCCGCCGGTGTAGTCCATCGAGGGGGTCAGCCCCGACGACGTGGGGTCGAGGACCCGCAGCGCCAGGTTGTGCACCGGGCTCGCGTCGTAGACGTGGCTGGCGACGCTGCGCTGGCGGCTGACCAGGTCCTCGGGCACGTCGGCGAACAGCTCGACGAGCAGCGCGTCGACGATGGCGTCGAAGACCGTCGGCGCAGGCCCGTCCGTGCCGTCGACGGAGGTGCCGCCCGGACCGGCGTACAGCGACGGCGCGCCCGCGGGGTCGTGGTGGCGGCGGTTCCACCCCTCGAGCAGGTCGGCCACCTCGGCGAGCCGCCCGTCAGATCCCTCGAGGGAGGCGAGCACCAACGGCAGGAACGCGCCCGCCCGGACGTCGCGCAGCCCCGCCTCGACCTCCAGGTCGGCCAGGGTCTGCAGCGTGTGGTCGTCGGTCGACGTGGCCAGCTCGGCGGCGTTGACGACGCGCTGGACCGGCCCGGGCGGACGCGAGGCGTAGCCCATCCCGACCCCGCCGGGCCAGCCGTGCGCCGGGGAGTTGTTCCAGTTCGCGACGAAGCCCTGGACCGGGTCGACGACCTGCGGCAGGGCCTCGAACGGCAGGGGCGCGCCGAGGTCCATCGACCCGTCGCCGGGGAGGGGCAGGCGCGGATCGCTCCCCTCCGGGCGCTGCAGGTGCAGGCCCGGGTGCCAGTAGGCGATGTGGCCGTCGGCGTCGGCGTAGATGGCGTTCTCGTTCCACGTGACCTGGCGGACGCCGGCGGCGAAGTCCTCGAGGTCGTCTGCGCGGTTCCAGGCCAGCACGCCCTCGACCGTCTCGAGCTCCCTCGCCCACATGTGGTACTGGACGGCGCGGGCGAGGCGCTCCCCCTCCCCCTCCTCGGTCGCGACGATGGGGCCGTGGACGGTCCGGCAGACCTCGACGGCCTCGCTGCGCAGGGCGGGTGTGAGGGGCAGGCCCATCGCCGCCTCGCGGTAGCCCACGACCTCCTCGCGGCAGTCCGCGGGCACCCACTCGCCGTCGTGGAGAACCTCGAGGGGCCCGGCGTCGCCCCCGCCCCGGACGGTCTCGATGACGCTGTCGATGGTCTTCGAGAAGCCCGTCGTCAGCGCCCAGGCGACCGAGTCGGTGTAGCCGATCCCCACGACCGGGAGGGCGGGGACGCTGGCGCCGCGGGCGTCGTAGCCGCCGCCGTGGACCTCGAGCTCGACCAGCAGGGAGGGGTATGAGTACCCCAGCTGCGGGCCGCTCAGCAGCATCGCGCCGCCCTCGGCGGTCAGGCGCGGCCCGATCGCGACACCGATCGACCCGCCGCGGATCGAGTCCCGGAACGCGGCGAGCTGGGCGATGGCCCGGGCGGTCAGGACCGCGCCGGCATCGGCGACGGTCGGCACGGCCGCACCGACGTCGAGCGACGCCGGCTCGGGGTGATCGCCGGTCCCGGGACCCTCGGCGAGGGACAGCGGCAGCGTCGCGGCCCAGTCCGCCATCGCGTCGAACGCCGCCGCGGGATCGCCGGCTGCCCCGCCGGTGAACACCCCCTCGGCGCGCGGGACGGTCACGGCCGCGGCGGGGTCGGTGTCCCACACGAAGTCGGTGAAGACCCCGCGACCCGCCTCGACGCCGTAGGTCGCCTCGAGCTCGCGCAGCAGGGCGACGTTGCCCATCTCCTGGCCGCCCTCGGAGGCGACGGACCGGGTGATGAACACCCCGCTCGCCAGCACGTCGATGACGTCGAAGGGCTCGGGCACGGTGGTCAGCAGGGCGTACTCGGCGGGGAGCAGGGTCGGGTCGGCGATCGCCCGCTCGCGCCAGGCGTTGGCGCCGTCGACGTAGCCCTCGACGGCGTCGCGCGCCTCGTCGGACAGGGCGGCGAACATCGCCTCGTACTCGGCGTCGGTGTAGCCGAGCACCCGCGCCTGGACGTCCGCGGGGACGCCCGAGGGACCGGTCAGCTCGGCGAAGGTCCCCCGCGCCATGCGCCGGACGGCGTCCATCAGGAACAGGCGCAGCTCGGCGACGGCGTAGCCGGCCCCGAACCACACGTCCCGGCCGGAGTCGGCGTAGATCGCGGGGACCGCGTGGGAGTCCCAGTAGATCGTCACGCCGTCGGCGGGCTCCTCGACGCGGACGGCGTCGGCGGGGTCGGCGAAGCCGTGCCCGGAGTACCCGTCCAGCCCCCAGTACCGCTCGGACTGGTCGTCGAGGTTCGGGCCGTAGCTCCCGCCAGCCGCGCCGGACGCCTGGCCGGCCGCGCTGACGAAGCCGGAGTTCCCAGGGGGCAGGATCGATGCGGCGTCGCCCCGCAACCGCGGCGCGGTGGGCTGCCCGGCCGCCGGGGCCACGCCGAGCAGGGCCAGGGCGAGGGATCCGACCGTGACCGCGATCAGGAGTCGACGCACCGGAGGAGCATGCCAGAACGGGTGCACCCCGACGCCCCCACGGCACCCACCCCGAGCCGGCCGCCGGTGACTAGCCACAGCGGAGCACCGGTGCGCCGGCGGATCTGGCCCGTTCTGGGCACGCGGTGGGCGGTGGCCGGCCCCTAGAGTTGGCCCGACCACCGCCGCCGACCGCTCTGTGCCCGCATGCCCCGATTCGCCTTCGCGCTGCCCCTCGTCGCCGACCAGCGGTCGGCCTGGCACGAGGCCGCCACCGCCCTGCCCCAGACCGGGGCGCGGGCGCACCGCGCGTTCCTGCTGGAGCGGGGGATCTTCCGCGAGCGGGTGTGGACCCAGACCGGGGCCGGGACCCCGCCCCTCACCCTCGCGCTGTGGGACTGCGACGACGTCGATGCCGCCACCGCCGTGTGCGACGGGCGCCGACCGTCCACCCACGAGCGCTGGCTGGTCGACACCGTGCTGCGCACGTTCCACGGCCAGCCCGCCGACGGGTTCGCCTTCCCCGAGCCGGAGGTGCTGAGCGGCACGACGACCCGGGCGACGGCCTCCGCCGGGGCGCAGACCATGTTCGCCCTCCCCGTCCCCGACGAGGGCATCGGGGCGGTCCGGGAGCTGCTCGAGCAGATCGAGTTCGGCGACCTCGCCGGACCGCACACCAAGTTCCTCAACGACGCGTCGATCCGCGAGGAGTGGATCTGGCTGCAGGCACGCCGGCACGACCTCCCGGCGATGCTGCTGGTCCACTGGATCGGTGACGACCTGGCCGGCGCGTGGGACCGGGTGATCGCGGATCTGGAGGACCCCTACGCGACCGTGCTGCGGCGGGCGCTGTTCACGATGGTCGTCGGCATCGAGCCGGCCGTGGTCGCCGGGTGGGACGTCGAGCAGGTGCTGGCCATGCACGTCCGGCGCTCGGATTCGGTGCGGCCCTCCTCCCAACCCGTCGCCGCCCGGCTGAGCAGCGCGATCGCCCGCCGCCGCTGGGACGTGCTGCAGCGGGGGTTCGCCGAGCAGGTCGCCGTGGACGAGCCGGCCGGCGACCACCTGACGATCACGCTCGACGCCGCCGACGCGGCCGCGCACGTCAGCCGGGTGATCGACCTGCGGCCGGCGGAGGTGTCCGACGTGCTGCTCAGCGACCAGCAGGTCCTGGTCGCCCTGACCGACGAGGCCGGCGGGTCGTTCGGGGTCCTCTTCGGCCTGTCCGGCGACCGCGTCAGCGCCGTGCGGGTCCTGCGCGACTGGCCCGGTCCCTGACCCCCGACGGCGCCGTGCACACCTGCGGTCGGACAGCCCGCTGCGGTGCGACGCGAACCGTAGACTCCCTGCGGAGACGACCGGGCCGACGCCCGTGGTGACGGAGATCTATGAGCATCCTGAGGGACTTCGAGAAGCGCCTCGAAGGCGCGGTGGAGGGCTTCTTCGCGCGCGCCTTCCGCTCCGGACTGCAACCCGTCGAGCTGGCCAAGGCCATCCAGCGCTACGAGGCCGACTACCAGCACGTCGGCGTCGACGCGGTGTACGTCCCGAACGTCTACCGCTTCACCCTCTCCCAGTCCGACATCGAACGGTTCAGCGGGTTCACCCGGTCCCTCCAGCGCGAGCTGGCGGACGTGGCGCGCCGCACCGCGGACGAGAAGGGGTGGCGCACCCAGGGACCCATCCGGATCGAGTTCGAGCGCTCCGACGACATCCGCGTCGGCACCTTCGAGCTGCGCGGCAAGAGCGAGGCGCCGGGGACGGGCGCACCGTCGTCGAGTCGACAGGGCCCGCCGCCGATGCCCGCGTCACCCCCGACCGCCCAGCCCGCCCCGCGGCCCCCGGCTGCCGAGCCTGCCGTGTCCACCGCCGCGCCCGCGGGTCCGGCGGCCCGCCCGGTGCTGCGCGCGGTGGACGGGGCGGATGCCGGCAAGGTGTTCCCCGTGGAACACTCCCAGGTCGTCCTCGGGCGGCTGCCCGAGTGCGACATCACGTTGACCGGTGCCGGCGTGTCCCGGCGCCACGCGAAGCTGCAGCAGGAGGGTGACCGGTGGACGATCACCGACTTGGGGTCCACCAACGGGGTCCGGGTCAACGCACAGCCCGTGCAGGTCAGCGAGGTGAAGCCCGGCGACCGGCTGGAGGTCGGCGACGTGACCTTCACCTTCCTGCTCAGTGGGCAGTGACGTGCCGCCGATCGTCTTCACCGTCCTCCAGGCGCTGTTCCTGGTCCTGCTGTACGCCTTCGTGGCGCGGGCGGTGCGGTGGGTCATCCGGGACGTCGCCGCGCCGACCAGCCCGGCGCCCGCTCCGGCACCGGCCCGGAGCCGCCCGGCCAAGCAACGTCGCGCCACGCCGCGCGAGCTGGTCATCCACGCCCCCGACGGCGCGCCGCGCGTGCTGCCCCTCGAGGAGGGTCGCCAGGTGACCTTCGGCCGCCACGAGACGGCGACGGTCGTGCTGAGCGACCCGTACGCCAGCGACTTCCACGCCCGCATCGAGACCGACGGCGATGGCTGGACGCTGATCGACGAGGGCTCGACCAACGGCACCTACCTGAACGCCGTCCGCCTGACGGCTCCGACACCGCTCCGCGCGGGCGACCAGATCTCGTTCGGCCGCACGAGCGTCGAGGTCAGACGATGAGCGGGCTATGAGCTTCACGGTCCACGCCTTCGGCGACACCAACAAGGGGCTGTTCCGCGAGATCAACGAGGACAACCTCATGGTCGGCCGCACGGTCTTCGCCGTGGCCGACGGGATGGGCGGGCACGCCGCCGGCGAGGTCGCCTCGGCCGCGGCCATCGGTCCGCTCCAGGCCATCGACGGCACCGAGTTCCGGGACCCGACCGCCGCGACGGAGGCCCTCGCCGACGCGGTGCGCGAGGCCAACCACCTGGTGATCGAGAAGGCCACCGCGGACCCCGACCTCCGGGGCATGGGCACGACCCTCACCACCGTGATGGTCCGCGGGCGCCGGCTGCACCTCGCCCACGTCGGCGACAGCCGTGCCTACCTGCTGCGCAGCGGCATGCTCGAGATGCTGACCGAGGACCACACCCTGGTCAACGAGCTGGTCAAGGACGGGCGGCTGACCGAGGAGCAGGCGGCCACCCACCCCCAGCGCAGCGTGATCACGCGGGCGATCGGCGTCGAGTCGGCCATCGAGGTGGACGTGATGGCCCAGCCGCTCGAGCTGATGCCGGGCGATCAGATCCTGCTGTGCTCCGACGGGCTGACCGGTCCCGTGTCCGAGGCGCTGATCGCCGAGATCCTGCAGACCGAGTCGGACGGCAACATCGCCTGCCAGCGCCTGATCGACGCGGCGAACGCCGGCGGCGGGCCGGACAACATCACCTGCGTCCTGCTGCGGGTGGAGGGGGAGGGACCGGCCCCTGCGCCCGTCGAGCAGGTGCCGCGGGCGACGTCCGACGAGGACGCCACCGCCGAGCTGGGCGAGCCCTCGACCCTCGACGCGCGACGCCTGGCCGAGCTGAGCGACGGCGACCCCGACATCGCGCGCGGCGTGGTCGACGACGGCGACCGCGACTCCGGGGGTGGCCGGGGCCGCCGGATCGCCGCCGTCGTCGTCGGGGTGCTGATCGTCCTCGCCGTGCTGGTCGGGGGCGCCTACCTGCTGCTCAGCCGCCAGTACTTCGTCGGGGTGGGCGACGACGGCCAGGTCGGGATCTACCGGGGGATACAGGGCGACCTGCTCGGCATCGGGCTGTCGACCCTGGTGGAGGAGCAGCCCTTCACCCTCGACGACCTGCCCGAGCGGCTGCACCCGGGGCTCGAGGACGGCATCAGCTTCTCGACCGAGGCGGAGGCGGCCGCGCACGTCCGCCAGGTCCTGCTGCCCGCCGTCGACGAGGTGGACGGGGACGAACCGGTCGAGGACGCGACGGACGTCCCGGCGACGGAGTCGGCCACCGAGCCCGCGACCGAGGAGAAGGTCACGCCCGAACCCGACCCCTCGGACGGCACCGCATCCGATGGCTGACGCGACCGGCCGGTCGGCCGCGACGCGGTCCCCGCAGGGCAGGCGGCGTGGCGGCGCGCAGCTGGCGCTGCTGATCCTGGCGATCATCATCACCCTCAGCGCCTACGTGCTGGTCAACCTGGCGCGCGAGCCGGCCATCCCCGCGGACCTCGCGGCCTACGGCGGGGTCCTCGTCGCGCTGGCCGCCGCGGCGCACATCGTCGTCCGCCGCCTGGCCCCCCACGCCGACCCGCTGCTGCTGCCGATCGCGTTCCTGCTCAACGGCATCGGGCTGGTCATGGTCCGCCGCATCGACCACGCGCTCGCCGCCGACAACGCGCTCGCGCCGCTGCAGACGATCTGGACGATGGTCGGCATCGGCCTGTTCTGCGGCACGGTGCTGCTCCTGCGGGACCACACGGTGCTCGACCGCTACCGGTACCTCATCGGCCTCGGTGCCGTCATCGCGCTGATGACGCCGCTGCTGCCGGTGCTCGGCACCGACTTCGGGCGGGGGAGCCGCATCTGGCTGCGCATCCCCGGCGGGTTCAGCCTGCAGCCCGGCGAGTTCGCCAAGATCGGCCTGGTGGTCTTCTTCGCCAGCTACCTCGCGGAGAAGCGGGCGCTCCTGAGCGCGGCGACGTCACGACTGGGCCCGCTCCACGTGCCGCCGGCACGGGCGTTCGGACCGGTCGCCGTCGCCTGGGGGGTGTCGCTCGGGGTGCTCGTCTTCGAGCGGGACCTCGGCCTGAGCCTGCTGGTGTTCGGCATCTTCGTCGCGATGCTCTACATGGCGACCGGCAGGGTCGCCTACGTCGCGGTCGGGGGCCTGCTCTTCGGCGGCGGGGCGTTCCTCAGCTGGACGGCGTTCAGCCACGTCCAGACCCGCGTCGAGATCTGGCTCGACCCGTTCGCCGATGCCCAGGGCGCCGGCTTCCAGCTGGTCCAGTCCCTGTTCGCGCTGGGTACCGGCGGGGTCGCCGGGGTCGGCTGGGGACGCGGCAACCCCGAGCTCATCCCCGACGTGCCGACCGACTTCATCTTCGCCGCGATCGGCGAGGAGCTCGGGCTGCTCGGCACCACCGCGATCCTGCTCCTCTACTTCCTGCTCGTCGGCCGCGGGTTCGTCATCGCGCTCCGCGCGCCGGACGACTTCAGCCGCCTGCTCGCAGCCGGTCTGACGTTCGTGTTCGCGCTCCAGGTCTTCGTGATCGTCGGCGGCGTCACCCGGCTGATCCCCCTGACCGGCATCACCTTGCCGCTCGTCTCCTACGGCGGGTCGAGCCTGCTCGCCAACTACGTGCTGATCGCCCTGCTGGTGCTGATCAGCGGCGCCCGGCGCGCGCAGGGCCGTCGGGCGGCATCCGCCGCGCTCGCCGGGGTGGCGACCGGGCCGTGACGCGCTCCATCCGCCGCACGGCCTGGACCGTGTTCGTCCTCTTCGGCCTGCTGTTCCTCAACCTCAACTGGTTGCAGGTCATCCGCGCCGACGACCTGGCGGAGGATCCCCGGAACCGCCGGCAGCTGCTGGCGGAGTACGACATCCGACGCGGGTCGATCACCGTGGGGCGGGGCGGCGCCCAGCAGACGATCGCCAGCTCCCGCGAGACCGACGACCAGCTCCGCTTCCTGCGCGAGTACGCCGAGCCGGAGCTGTACGCGCACGTCACCGGCTTCCACTCCTTCATCTTCGGCCGCAGCCAGCTCGAGCAGCGCTACAACGACTTCCTGCAGGGCTCCTCGCCCGAGGCGCTGTTCCGCAACCTGGGGGACGCGCTGCAGGGCCGCGAGCGCCAGGGCGACACGGTCGTCACCTCGATCGACCCGCAGGTGCAGGCCGCCGCGGCGCAGGCGCTGGCCGGCCAGACCGGCGCGGTCGTCGCGCTCGACCCCCGCACCGGGGACGTCCTCGCGATGGTGTCGAGTCCCTCCTACGACCCGACCCTGCTGTCGAGCCACGACGGCGCGCAGATCCGCGAGACGTGGGAGGCGCTCGAGGCGGACCCGTCGAACCCGCGGCTCAACCGCGCCACCAGCGAGCTGTACGCGCCCGGATCGACGTTCAAGGTGATCACGGCCGCCGCGGCGCTCGAGCGCGGGGTGACGCCCGCCGACACCTACCCGGACCCGCCCTTCCTCGACCTGCCCCAGACCGAGGCCCAGATCGGGAACTTCGCCCGCGGGCGGTCGTGCGGCGACGGGCGGACCGTGTCGCTCCGACGGGCCCTCGAGGTCTCGTGCAACACGACCTTCGGCCAGATCGGCCTGGACCTCGGCGCGCAGGCCCTGATCGAGACCGCGGAGGCGTTCGGCCTGAACGCCGACCTCGAGTTCGACCTGCCGACGGCCACCAGCCGGATCCCGAAGGAGCTCGACCCGCCGCAGACGGCCCAGAGCGCGATCGGCCAGCGCGACGTCCGCGTGTCGCCGTTGCAGATGGCCCTGGTGGCCGCCGCGATCGGCAACGACGGGGTGATGATGCGCCCCCGCCTGGTGACCGAGGTGCAGGACTTCGCGGGCCGCACCGTCCGCCAGTACCCCGCGGAGGCGCGGGCGACGCAGGCCAGCGCATCGGGTGTGGCGATCAGCCCGGCGACCGCGGAGGCGCTGACGGACATGATGGTCGGCGTCGTCGCTGACGGCACCGGCTCGAACGCCCAGGTCCCCGGCGTGCAGGTGGCCGGCAAGACGGGGACCGCCGAGCAGGGCGACGGCGAGCCGCCGGACACGTGGTTCATCGGCTTCGCGCCGGCGGACGAACCCCGGGTGGCCGTGGCCGTCGTGGTCGAGGGCGGGGGCGACGCGGGTGAGAGCGGGACCGGTGGCGGCGTGGCGGCGCCGATCGCCCGTACGGTGTTGGAAGCAGCGCTCGCCACCTAGGCGAGCTGCTCGTGGATGGAAGGCATGGTGCTGTGAGCACGACTGACGGACAGGACCGGCGAGTGGTCGCCGGCCGCTACGTCCTGCGCGGTCTGCTCGGCCAGGGTGGGATGGCCGACGTCGAGCTGGCGTACGACGAGGTCCTCGATCGCCAGGTCGCGATCAAGATGCTGCACGAGCGCTACGCCGGCGACGACTCCTTCGTCGAGCGGTTCCGGCGGGAGGCGCAGTCCGCCGCCGCGCTCAACCACCCGAACGTCGTCGGGGTGTACGACACCGGCTCGGACGCCGGCCGTCCCTACATCGTGATGGAGTACATCGCCGGCCGGACGCTGCGGGAGATCCTCAAGCGGGAGGGGGTCCTGCCCCGACGCGCCGCGGAGATCGCCGCGGAGGCCGCCCAGGCCCTGCACTTCGCCCACGAGCGCGGCATCGTCCACCGCGACATCAAACCAGGCAACATCATGATCGGGGACGACGGGCGGGTGAAGGTCACCGACTTCGGGATCGCCCGCGCGGTCAACGTCGAGTCGATCACGCAGACGTCGTCGATCTTCGGCACGGCCGCGTACGTCGCGCCCGAGCAGGCGCAGGGCCAGCGCGTCGACGGGCGCACCGACATCTACGCCCTCGGCTGCGTGCTGTTCGAGATGCTGACCCGCCAGCAGCCGTTCACGGGCGAGTCGGCGGTGACCCTGGCCTACAAGCACGTCAGCGAGGCGCCGCCGCAGCCGCGCAGCATCAACCCCGAGATCTCCCCGCAGCTCGAGGCCGTGGTCCTGAAGGCCCTCGCCAAGGACCCGGCCCAGCGCTACCAGACCGGGCGGGAGATGGCCGACGACCTGCACCGCGCCGTCGCCGGCCAGCAGGTGTCCACCAGCCCGACCGCGGCGTACGCGGCGACGCAGGCCATCCCGCGCCAGGCCGCCGGTGCCGCCGCGCCGCACGACCCGACGCTGGTCGCCACCCGGACCACCACGACCGCCGAGCCTGAGCGCTACTACGCCGACGAGGGGCCGAACACCGGGCGGATCGTCGCCTACGCCTTCCTGGTCGTGCTGATCCTCGCGCTGGTCGGCATCGCGGTGTACCTGTTCACCACGGTGACCGACGGCGACGAGGAGGACCTCGCCCAGGTCGAGATCCCCGCCAGCATCATCGGGATCGATCAGGAGCAGGCCCAGGAGATCCTGGTCGACCTCGGGCTGCAGCCGGCGTTCGGGCCGGCGCAGTCCGACCCGGAGGCGCCGCCGGGGGCGGTCCTCGCGAGCGACCCGCCGCCGGGGACCACCGTGGACGCCGGCTCGACGGTGACCCTCACCCTCTCCTCGGGTCGTGGGACGGTCGTGATCCCGAACGTCGCCGACCTGACCCAGGCGGAGGCGGAGGAGACGCTCGAGGCCGCGGGCCTGGTCGTCGAGGAGGTCATCACCGACGAGGACGACCAGGTGGAGGAGGGGCTCGCGCTGCGCACCCAGCCGGGCGCCGGCAGCCAGGTGGAGGAGGGCAGCAGCGTCACGCTCGTCGTCTCCGCCGGGCAGCAGACGTTCCAGATGCCCTTCGTCGTCGACCTGACCGCCGAGGTGGCCCGCGAGCAGATCGAGAACGCCTGCGGCCGCGAGCCGGGCGAGCCGGTGTGCGCGCTGGTCGACGTGCGGACCGACGCGAGCGAGGTCGGTGAGGGACGGGTGATCCGCAGCGACCCCGAGGCCGGCGAGCCGGTCGAGATCGGATCGCTGGTCACGATCACGCTGTCGACGCCGGAGCCGACCGAGACCCCCCCGCCGGATCCCGAGCCGACCGACGAGCCCGAGCCGACCGACGAGCCCGAGCCGACGCCGACCGCGCAACCGACGCCGACGCCGCCACCCACCCCGACGCCGACGCCCACTCCCGGTCCGGCCCAGCCGCCGACCCCGCCGACCCCGCCCGGGGAGTAGCGGTCGGTCAGCCGATCCGGACCGGCAGGCTCGCCAGGAAGTTGCCGAGCAGGGTCATCCCGACGCGGGTGAGGATCGATTCGGGGTGGAACTGGACCCCCTCCACCGGCAGGGTCGCGTGGCGCACCCCCATGATGAGGTCGGGGTGGGCCGAACCCGGACCGGTCCGCGCGGTGACGACCAGCTCGTCGGGGATCGTGGCCGGGTCCGCGACGAGGGAGTGGTACCGCGTCGCGTCGAAGGACTGGGGGAGGCCGCTGAACACCCCGCGCGCGTCGTGGTGGATCGCGGAGGTCTTGCCGTGGACCAGCTCGGGCGCCGGGACGATCGTGGCGCCGTAGACCTCGGCGATGCACTGGTGGCCGAGGCAGACGCCGAGGAGGGGGATCTCGCCCGCGAACCGGCGGATCACGTCGTTCGAGATCCCCGCGTCGGCCGGGACGCCGGGACCGGGTGAGATGACGATCCCGTCGGGCGCGTCGGCCTCGACGTCGTCGAGGGTGAACGCGTCGTGGCGCGCCACCTCCACCGCGGCGCCGAGCTCCCCCATCTCCTGGGCGATGTTGTAGGTGAAGCTGTCGTAGTTGTCGACGAGCAGCACGCGCGGAGGGGCGCTCATGGCGCGACCCCACCCGCAGCCCCCGCGGTCATGGCGGCGAGGTGGACGTCGAGGAGGTGGTCGACGAGCGGCCCGACCTCGGGCCAGGGGAAGTCGATCGGCTCGACGGCCTTCGCGACCATCAGGGACGTCACGCCGTGGAAGGCGGCGAGCAACCCCATAGCCCACATCTCGTCCGTCGGGTGGGGCGCGTCGTGCGGCGGATCGGCGGGGGCCACGCGGGGGCTCCGGACGTCGGCGACCATGTCGGTGAGCAGGCGGAACGCGTGGGTCCCCTCGTAGGACTCGATGTCGAAGTCGTCGGGGACCTCGTGGTGGGGCGACATGAACGTGATGCGGTACGGCTCGGGGTTCTCGATGCCGAAGGTCACGAAGGTGTGGGCGGCCAGGCGGAGTCGCTCGACGGGGTCCCGGATCCCCTCCACCGCCTCGGTGACCCGCACGGCGAGCTGTCCCATCAGCATCCGGCAGCACTCGAAGATCAGTTCGCCCTTGTCCCCGAAGTGGAGGTAGATCGACGGCGGGGTCACCCCGACCCGCTCGGCGACCGCGCGGACGCTGACCGCGCCCTCGTCACCGGTCTCGACCAGCAGCCGGGTGGTGGCGTCCAGGATCTCTCGGCGCAGGCGGGCACCGTCACCCCGGCGTGCGCGGGAGCGGGCGGGCCCGGGCCGCGCGTCCACGCCGCCCGCGGTCCGTGCGGAGCCGGCACCTGCCATCAGGCGGCGAAGGCTAGCAGCGTCAGGTCCCACCCCCGCGCGCCGGGTCATCGGGCGCCGCGTCCTCGTGGACGGCGTCATCGGTGCCGGCATCGTCCGGGGTGGCATCGTCCGAGGCGGCATCCTCCGAGGCGGCATCGGGCAGCTCACCCAGGGGCGCGCCCGCCCCGTCGGAGAGGTCGAGGCGGACCGTCTGGCCGCCGAGCGGCTCGGTGTCGTCCCTCCGGGGCCCGTCCGGCTGGTCGGCGTCGGTCTGGGTGACCGCCGCCTGGCCGGCCTCGGGCTGGGGGGTTTCGGGCTGGGCGGGCTCGGAGGCGACCGCAGCCGGGGTCGGCGCGGCGACGGTGATGTCCCAGCGCGACGGAGGCGCCTGTGCGGGGGCGCGCTCGGCGAGCCCGGCGAGGAGGTGGGCGGGGGTGACCCCGTCGTCGGCGACGGTGGCGTCCACGACCAGGCGGAGGGCGCCGTCGGTGAACTCCGTCCGCACCGACGCGTCGACCACCCCGGGGCTGCGGCGGACGGCCGCGGCGATCACGGCGGGATCCGACACGCCGTCGGCGTGCACGACCGTCGAAGCGGCGTCGCCGACGACGGTCAGGAAGCCGGTGTCGTCGAGCCAGCCGACCAGGCCGAGCGGCTGCCAGCCACCTGGCACCTGGGGGCCGGACACCTCGACGGGTCCGACGGCGAGACCGGCCGCGGGGCCGTCGCCGGGGACGACGCGGAGGTCGGTGTCTGGCAGGGCCAGCCCCGCACCGGTGCCACGCGGGTCCGCGTAGACGGGTTCCGCGACGGCGATGCCCGCGATGCGCGGGGTGGTGACCGCCGTGCGGAGCCGCCCGCCCGTGCGCTGCTCCATGGTGGCGCGCACCGCCGGGTCCGCGGGCGCGCCGGCCACGAGGCTCACGCGGAGGGACGTCAGGTCCTGCTTGCGGGAGGACGGGGCGAGGACCTTGCGGACCTCCTCGACGCCGGTGACGAGGATCGTCGGGCGGCCTGCGTCGATCGTGCGCGCCAGGCCGCCGGGACGCGGCTCGGGCAGCAGGACCGTGCCGGCGGACAGGACGGCCATGAGCATGCCGGCCGCCATCCCGTACGGATCGGTCGGGTCGCCCGCGACCGCCACCACCTCGCGGCCGGCCTGGACGTCGGGGATCCACAGACGGGCCTGGAACGCGCCCACGAGGAGCTGGTGGTGGGTGAACGCGGTCACCGCGCCGTCGCGGACGACGGTCATCGCCGGCGCCGACTCGACGTCCACGTCCACCTGGGTCGCGGTGGGCGCCGCGCGCTCGAGGAGGGTGCGGAGGGCGAGGACGCCCTCGCTCGCGGGGATCTCGACGGTGGGGACCTTCATGCGGACCGACTGCACGCGGGCGCGGAGGCTCGGCAGGGCGTCGAGCAGGTTGGTGGCGACCACGTGGCGGACGCTCGACAGCTGCTCGGCGTGCGCGGTCAGCGCCGGGTAGAGGGTGTCGAGGAGGATCAGGACCCGGGGGGCCGACAGTCCGACCGCGCCGGCCAGGACGTGACCGGGGGCGTCGGGGTCGAGGACCACCGGGTCGAAGCCGCGTCGCCAGCACGCGTGGAGCGCGAGGACGAGCTGCGGGCTCCACGGCAGCGCGATCCCGACGCGGTCCCCGACGGACAGCTCGAGGTCGGTGAGCGCCGACCCGAGCCGGTCGACCTGCTCGGACAGCTGGCGGTAGCTGGTCTCGGTCCCGAGGAAGGACAGCCCGGTGGTGTCGGGGAAGTCCTGGGCCGCGTCGTCGAGGAACCGGGTGAGGGGGACCAGCGGGTACCGGTAGGTCTCCGGCACCCCGGGCGGGTACGCCCGCACCCACGGGCGGGTGCCCGCCTGGGCGGCGACCGGGGTCCCTGCGGTGGGAGCGAGCCGGACGGTGTCCGACGTCGCGGCCGCGCTCCGCAGGTCGACGGTGGGGTCGGCGGCCGGGTCATCGGACCCGGGGGACGGGGGCTTCGCGGGCTCGGCGTCGGCGTCATGGGTGCGTGCCGCGGGGTTCGCGGGCGGGTGGCGGTCGTCCTCGCCCGCGGTGGGCTCCCCGTCGCCGGGCACGGGGAGGTCGACCGGCAGGTCCGCGGTCGCGAGGCCGACCGACGGGGAGGCGGAGGCGTCGGCGCCACCCGTGGCGTCGGGCTCGGCTGCTGCACCGCTGGGCGCCACGTCGCTCGGTGAGGCCGAATCAGGATCCCCGTCGGCGACCGGCGCGGCGTCGGGTGCGGTGCCCGCTGAGGCGGGGCCATCTCGTGGCGGCCGTGGGAGCACCAGGCCGTCGAGCGCGCGCGCCGCCGGTCCTGCGTGGGGGGCGCCGGCGGCGTCCGTCGTCGCCTCGCCCCCGGGCGCGGTCCGCCCTGGCGGCTCGGGGAGGGGCGGCAGATCCGTGAGCTGGCCCGTCGCCGCCCCCAACCGCTGGCCGTCCACCGGGAGCCCGGCCGAGGGGGCCGTCCCGGACGCCCTCGGCTCGTCCGCCGTCTCCTCGGGGCTCGTCCGGCTGGGCTCGTGGGCCCCGGAGACCTGCGGCGCCGTCGTCGATCCCGTGGTCGCCGGTCCGGTCGCGGCGGGACCCTCGTCAGCGAGCGGGGTGACGCGGCCCTGGTCCGGCGCACCCGGTGTCGGACCGGCGTCGCGTGCTGGCACGTCGCCGCCGAGTCGGGCGGCGGGTGGCTGCGCGCCGGGCGCGGGCGGCCGGCCGGTCCGCGTGGCGGGCGGCACCGGACGTCGGATCGCGGGGGGTCGGGCCAGCCGCGACACGTCGCGCGACGACCCCGCAGGCGGGGTCGACGGAGTCGCCCGTCCGGGAGTCCCGGCGGCGCTCGTCGCGGTCCCGTCCCCGGTGTCGCCACCCCGACCGCGTCGGGGCGCGGGCCTGTCGCCCACCGGACCGGCGGGGGTGGTGCGGCCGGGATCCGGTGTCACCGCGGGACGGGCAGGTCCCCCGGCGGCCGCACCCGGCGGGGGGGCCGTCGCCCGCGAGGTCCCCGGCGGACGGCGGGCGGGAACCTCCCGACGGCGGGCAGCCTGCTCCGCACGCCGGGCAGCGGCGTGGCGAGCCGCCTCGCGGCGGGCCTCCGCTGCCGCCTCGGCGGCACGTCGGGCGCGCTCGGCCGCGCTGGGTTCCTGCTCTGGCACCGTGTCCTCATCTCCTCCGCTGCGCTCGCGATCCCCGGGGGACGCGCCCGCATTCTTCCACGCCCGGACCGCACCGTCCGTGCGCCGATCGGGCGTGCTCGCCGGTGCTACCGTCGCGGTGGTGGGGACGCAGCGCAAGGTGGCGACGTCCGCGGCGGTGGCCGCGGGGCCGACACCCGGATCGACGGTCCTCCGGGCGACCGCCCTCGTCGTCGCGGTCCCGCTGGCGCTCCTGGTGGCGATGCTGGTGGCGATCCTGGGGCTGCGCACCCCGCCGGCTGCCGGCGCGACCGCCGACCCAGCGGCACGCCACCTGCGGCCGGACGGGCACATCGCCCTCGCGTGGCTCTACGGCGGCTCGACCGCGGAGTACATCGCCCAGATCGACCGCGCCGACGGCCTGTCCGTGGTGTCGCCGACGTGGTGGTACCTCGATCCCGCCCGCCCGGGAGCCCTGGAGATCGACACCGACGCCGCCCTGGTCGCCCACGCCCACGGCCGTGGCATCGCGGTCTGGCCGCTGTTCGGCAACCACATCGATCCCGACCTGACCGACCAGGTGCTGCGGGATCCATCCCTCCGGGCGGGCGTCGTGGACCAGATCGCCGCCGAGGTGAGGCGCAGCGGCGTGGACGGCGTCAACGTCGACTTCGAGAACCTGCACGACCGGACCGCACCGCTGCTGACCCAGCTGGTCGCCGACCTCCAGGCCGCACTGCCCGACCGCGTCATCAGCGTCGACGTCACCGCGATGACCGACACCTGGGTGCTCGGCAACTGGTCGACGGCCTTCGACCGGGAGGGGCTGGGCCGAGTAGCCGACTACGTCATGCTCATGGCCTACGACCAGCACAACGCCCTGCGGCGCGATGGTCCCGTGGCCGGCCTCTCGTGGGTCGCCGAGTCCACCGCGTTCCTGCTCAGGACCGTCCCGCCGGAGAAGGTCGTGCTCGGCCTGCCGCTGTACGCACGGGACTGGGCCGAGGACCCCTCGGCGGAGCAGGGCATCGACCTCGACGCCACCCTGGGGATGGAGGCGATGGCCCGCCGGGCGGCCGAGCGCGGCACGGCGGTCGCCTACGACCCGGCAGCCGGCATGGACGTCCACACCTACGTCGACGAGCGCGGCCGGCCCCACCGGATCTGGATGGAGGACGTCGCGAGCCTCCAGCGCAAGACCGTGCTGGTCGCCACCCACGGCCTCGCCGGCATCGCGGCGTGGCGGGCGGGGTTCGAACCGCCGGAGGTGTGGACCGCCCTCGATGCCCAGCTGGCGGCCGTGGCCCCGCCGGGCCCACCCCCTGCCACAGCGGACCCGACCACCGCGGACCCTCCCACTGCGGACCCGCCCACCGCGGAACCGACCCCGGACCCGCCGCCCACCGGACCCGTCGTCCCGCAGGCCGAGACGCGTCCAGCACCAGCGTCGGAGGTGGCCACCCCCACCGAGCGGCCCATGGCCGTCATGACCACCGCCCTGCCCGCACCGCGGTCGAGCGCGATCGCGCTCGCCGCCGCGCTCCTGGTGCTGGTCGGCCTCGGACTCGCCGAGGTGGTGCGCCGCCGGCGCCCCCGGTGACCCCCTCTGACAGGAGCGGGGTCAGCCGGCGAGGGTCGGGTCGGCGACGAGGATCCGCTCGATCCAGGGGAAGACCCAGGTGAACAGCACGACGACCGCCACCACGACGGCGGCGGCGATCATGGCGCCGCGGGCGAGCGGGCTCACGGGTGGTGGCCAGGTGTGGACGGAGGGGGCGGCGGCCGATCGCTCATGACGCGAGCGCCAGGGGGACCTGGTCCGAGCTGAGGGTCGCGAAGACGATCAGGCGCTCGGTCTGGGACCAGCGCGGGTGGCACGTCGTGAGGGTGAGGGTCGGCGCGCCGGTGCCCAGGGGGTCCTCGCCGATCACCGACACGTCCTGGGGACCGACGATGCGGCTCTCGGCGAACTCGTAGACCCAGCGGGTCCCGTTGCGGTCGGTGACGTGGATCTCGTCGCCGGCCTCGAGCTGGTCGAGATCCCAGAACGGCGCGCCGTAGGTCGTGCGGTGCCCGGCGACGGCGAAGTTGCCGGTCTGGCCCGGGTAGGCGGTCCCCGGGTACCGACCGGGCCCGGACTGGAGCGCCTCGGTGGTGATGCCCTCCACCACGACCACCGGGTCGGTGACGACCTGCTGGCCGGTGGCGGGACGCCGGAACTCCATGACGCCGACCGCATCCCCCACCTCGGCGGCGGTCGGCGCGGTCGCGGGGCCCACGGAGGGGTCCTCCGCGCTGAGCGGGTCGAGTGCCGCGGTCTCGAGGTCGAAGTCGTCGCCCTCGGTCGGCGCCGCCGCGACGAAGTCCCCCCCGATGGACTCCTCGAACTCCTGCATGAGCCGGTCCTGGGAGCGGGACGTCTCGAGTCCCGTCCAGTACAGCGAGTAGACGAGGTACAGGGCCACCACCGCGCCGGCCGCGATCAGCAGCCAGCCCAGTGCGCGCAGTGCGAGCCGCATCTCCGGCGTTCCTCGTGGTCAGACAGCAGGGGCGAGGGTCGAGTCCCGCCGACCCAGCAGCCGAGGGTAGCACGGCGCTACCCTTGCGGTCCGTCCCGGCTCGCCGCAGCCGCGTGCCGCCGTGCGCCGGGACCGCGTCGAACGAGCTAGCGAGGTCCTGCTGTGCCCAAGTCCAAGTCCAAGCGCGACACCTACACGCCGCCGCCGAAGCCGAAGCCGCCGCCCAGCCCGACCTGGGTGCCCGTGGTCGGCACCGGGCTGATCATCGCCGGGATCGTCGTGATCCTCGTGAACTACATCTTCCCGGGGTTCCTGCCCGGTGGGAACGCGTGGATCTTCGGCGGTTTCGGGTTCATGGCGGTGGGATTGGGCATCCTGAGCCAGTGGCGGTAGCTGTCCACACCGCTCTCCCCAGGTGTGGACAGAACGACACGTGCGGAACTCCCCTCGTGTGACGTCATCCACAGCTGTGGGCAAACCTGTGGACGAGTTCGCGGGTGACCTGCGGAACCACATGGCTGTGGTCCAGGGTCCACCCCCCACCAGGGAGGTCCTCCCAGTGACGTGGGGAGGGTGCCCGGGGGCCGACGTGGCAGGCTGTGACGCATGAAGCGCGCGCTGTGGGCGGTGATCCTGGTCGCCCTCGGAGCCGCCCTGGCCGGGCGGATCCCGTTGGAGTGGGTGCTCGCGCCGCTGCTCGGCGTCGCGATCTGGTCGGTGGGGGTCGCGTCGCTGGGGTCCCTCCGCCGCGGCGGCGATCACATCCCCGACGGTCCCCCGACCCCCGTCGAACCGGAGGACGGGCGCGTGACCTACCTGTGCAGCGGGTGCGGGGCCGAGATGCTCCTGCTCGTGCGCGGGTCAGCGACCCCGCCCCGGCACTGCGGCGAGCGCATGCACGAGCGGACCGAGGTCCCGCACCTCAACTGATCGTGGAGCCAGCCGGAATCGAACCGGCGACATCTGCCTTGCAAAGACAGCGCTCTACCAACTGAGCTATGGCCCCGAGGGGTCCCCTGCGGGGATCGGACAAGCGTAGCGGGACTCAGAGGTCCCGCGGCTCCTCCCAGATCGCTTCGTCGAGCTCACGGTCGCGCTGCCGCTTGAGCGCCAGCGCGCCGGCGGTCGCAGCGGCCAGCAGGATCAGCAACTTCTTCATCTCGTCCTCCATGGAGCCGTGGGCCGCGGAGCGTACCCGACCACGCGGGGCGGCTCAGCCGGGCGTCGGGTCGATGGTCCCTGCCACGGGGAGGCCATCAGCCCTAGCGGGTCCCTGTGCGTCCCGCGAGGGTGGCTGGCGACGAGTGCGAGGAGCTCCTGTGACCACGCTTGCCAGCGCCGAGGCCGACCACCTGCTGCCCGACGGCACCACGATCCACGTCCGACCGCCACGGCAGGGCGACGTCGAGAAGCTGCGTGCGATGTGGGATCGCCTGTCGCCGACGTCCATCCGGTACCGGTTCGGCGGCGCGGTGGCGATCGACCGGGCACCCGCGCTCCTGGGCCTCGAGCAGCCGGACGGCCCGGTCGTGCGGGTCGCCACCACCGGCAGCGGACGCGCCGAGCAGGTGGTGGCGCTGGCCCAGCTCGCCGCGGTCGACGAGTCGACCGCGGAGTTCGCTGCGCTGGTCGAGGACGCGCACCAGGGGCGGGGCATCGGCACGGTGCTCCTCCGTGAGCTGACCGCCATCGCCCGTGAGGAGGGGAGGACGCGCATCGTCGCGGAGGTGCAGGCCTCGAACGTCCGCATGCTGCGCGTCATCCACGACCTGGGGGTCGACGTCGTCCAGCACCTCGAGGGCACCGACGTCCACGCGACGTTCGACGTGCACCCGACCGAGTCGTACCTGGCCGCGATCGCCCGCGACGAGCAGGTCGCCGCCCGCCAGGCGCTGCGCCGCTTCCTCCAGCCCCGCCGCATCGCGGTCATCGGGGCCACCGGCGACACCGTCGACGGTGCGGGTGCCGTGGCGGCGAACCTCCGCGCGAGCGGCTTCACCGGCGCGGTCTACGTCGTCGACCCCTCCCTCCCGGCAGACCCGTCCGACGGCCGGATCGCCGCGATCGAGGACTGCCCCCACGTCCCCGACCTGCTGTACGTCTGCCTGCCGGCCCCCGAGGTGCCGGACGCGGTGGAGCGCGCCGGGCGGTTCGGCGTGCGGGCGGCGTACGTCGCGTCCGGAGGCTTCCTCGAGCGGGGAGCCGAGGGGGCCGCGCTGCAGGCAGACCTCCTGGATCGCGCGCGCGCCCACGGCATGCGGGTGATCGGGCCGAACGGCGTGGGACTGGTCAACACCGCCGTCGAGGTGCGGCTCAACGCCACCACCACCCCGGGACTGCCACCGGCCGGTCGGGTGGCGCTCGCCTCCCAGTCGGGCGCGGTCACCTCGACGGTGCTGCGACGGGCCGAGGAGCTCGGCCTCGGGGTGTCGAGCGCGGTCTCGCTCGGCGGCAAGGCCGACGTGAGCGGCAACGACCTGCTCCTCAGCTGGGAGCAGGACCCGGGCACCGCCGTCGTCCTGGCGTACCTCGAGTCCTTCGGCAACCCGCGCCGCTTCGCGCGCATCGCGCGGCGGATCGCGCGGACCAAGCCGATCGCCATCGTGAAGGCGGTCCGCGGCCCCGCGGCCCAGCGCGCCGCCACCGGTCACCGCACCCCCGTCAGCCCCGCGGACCCGACGGACCTCGACGGCGCGGTGGAGGCACTGTGCCGTCAGGCCGGCGTCATCCGGACCGGCACGCTCGAGGAGCTGCTCGACGTGGGACGCCTGCTCGGCAGCCAACCGCTGCCCAGGGGACGTCGCATCGCGGTGGTCACCGACGGTGGCGGACCCGGCGCCATGGCCGCCGATGCGCTCGAGGCCGCGGGGCTCGTCCTGCCGGAGCTCGACGAGGAGCTGCGGTCCGCCCTGGCGGCCGTCCTGTGCGAGGGGGCCGGGACGGCGAACCCGATCGACCTGCTGGCCGGCGCCGGCGGTGACGCCTACCGCCAGGCGATCGAGCTCGTCGGGGCCAGCGGTCAGGTCGACGCCGTGGTGGCGATCACCAGCCCGCCGGCGGCGCGGGTCGAGGACGTCGCGCAGGGCATCGCGAGCGGGGCCGAGGGCCTGGGAGAGGACGTGGCCGCCGTGGCGGTCCTGTTCGGACCCGAGCAGGCCGCCAGGCGGACCGGCGGTGCGGTGCCGTGGTTCCGGGACCCGGCGGACGCCGCGCGAGCCCTGGGCCGCGCGGCGGTGCACGCGGAGTGGCGCCGCCGGCCGCTCGGCACGGTGGTCCGCCCCGAGGGCGTCGACGTCGAGGGGGTGCGGCGTGACCTCCGAGCCGTCCTCGCCGCGCACCCGGAGGGCACGTGGCTCCAGGACGTCCAGACCGCCGACGTGCTCGACGCCTACGGGGTGCGTCGCGTCCGGACCCGACGCGTGACGTCGGCGGCGGAGGCATCGCTGGCCCAGCGCGAGCTCGATGCGCCGGTGGCGGTGAAGATCGCCGCGCCGGTGGCCAAGCAGGACCTGGGTGCGGTCGTCCTCGGCTGTCGCACGGCCGCGGAGGCCCACGAGGCCGTCGGGCGGATCGACGCCGCGCTGGCCACCCGTGGCCGCACCGACCTGTCCGGCGCGTACCTGGTGCAGGAGATGGTCACCGACGGCGTCGAGGTCGCCGTCCGCGTCGTCCACGACCGGTCCTTCGGACCCGTGGTCACCATCGCCGCCGGCGGCCCCGCCCTCGAGCTGGTCGGTGACGTCGCCGTCGGCATCACCCCCCTGACCGACGTCGACATCGACGACATGCTCACCGGGCTGCGGACCTACCCCCTGCTCACCGGCTACCGCGGCGCGCCGCCCGCGGACGTCGCCGCCCTCCGCGACCTGCTCTTCCGCATCAGCGCCCTGGTCGAGGACGTCCCCGAGATCGCCGAGCTCGACATCAACCCCGTCTTCGTCCGCCCCGAGGGCCACGGCGTCACCCCCGTCGACGTCCGCATCCGACTGGCCCCACCCGCCCCCGCCCAGCCCCTCTGAGCGGGCCACGACCACGCAACGACCCGGCCACGATGTGCACGTGAGCCACCCGGTTGGCCCAAGTGCACATCCGCGCGCCCGGACCCCACCCGACGGTGCACACCCACCCCGGAGACCCCAACCGCCCAACGGCGTCTGACCCAACCGGTGCACGGCACCGGGGGATCGAAAGGGGGCGGAGCCCCCTTGGGAGGGACGTGGGCGGAGCCCACGCGGCTGACCGGATGCCCGGCGAAGCCGGGACTCCGGTCCGGTGGATGTCATGGGCGGACGCTCATGACATCCAACCCCGCGTGGGCCATCGAGGACTTGAACCTCGGACCTCACCCTTATCAGGGGTGCGCTCTAACCGCCTGAGCTAATGGCCCGTATGCGTTGCGGACGGAGGAGTGTACGCGGCTACTCCTCGCTCGCCAACTCGATCCGAAGGCCGCCGAGGAGGTCGGCGACCAGGTTGTAGAGGAAGGCGAGGAAGACGTTGATGCCGGTCCACAGCACGACGTTGAGCAGGCCCAGGAGGAACGCGGCGCGGGCGATGTTGGACCCGTTGATCGCGAGCTCGAGCTGCAGGTCGGCCAGGAAGCTGGTGATCGTGTCGATGATCCCGATGTTGATGACGACCGACCAGAACACGGTCAGGCCGAGCATCACCACCAGCAGGAAGCAGAAGTAGAAGATCACGCTGAGCTTCAGGACCGACCAGGGGTCGACCCGGCGGACGGTGGCACGGCGCCGCACGACCTGCCCGGTGCGGACGCGCTCGCGTGGCGGTTGGCTGCTCACGCGGGTCGCGCCGCGGCTGCGGGCGCTCTGCGGGCGCTGTGTGGTGGACATCGTCGAGGCAGTCTATACGCGCGCTGGTCGCCGGATCACTCGTCCGCCCCGGCCTCGTCGGCCGGGTCGTCGTCGCCCTCGACCGGCGCCGTCCCCTCCACGTCGTCCTCGTCGTCGACGAGCTCCATCACCTTGGCGACGCTCGCCACCTTCGCGCCTGCGGCCGGCGTCATGATCCGGACGCCCTGGGTCGCGCGGCCGGTGGGGCGGACGTCCTTGACGTCCATGCGGATGATCGTGCCGCGGTCGGTGACGACGAAGATCTCCTGCTCGTAGCCGGCGACGAGCGCGCCGACCAGGCTGCCGCGCGCGTCGGTCAGCCGGGCGGTCAGCACGCCCTTCCCGCCGCGCTTCTGGGTGGGGTAGCGCTCGAGCGGGGTGCGCTTGCCGTACCCCTCGTCGGTGATGACGACCAGGTAGCCCTCGGGCTCGGCGATGGCGCAGGCCAGGACCTTGTCGTCGTCCGCGAGGTCCATGCCCTTGACGCCCGACGCGCTGCGACCCATCGTCCGGGCGTCGGACTCGTGGAAGCGGATCGCCTGGCCCTTCTCGCTGACGAGGATGACCTGGTCGTCGCCGCTGGTCAGCCGCACGTCGATCAGCTCGTCGCCCTCGCGGAGGGAGATGGCGATCAACGTCGACCGCGGCGAGTCGTACTCCTCCAACTTGGTCCGCTTGACGATCCCGCCGGCGGTCGTGAACAGCAGGTTCAGGCCCTCGGACTGGAGGTCGGGCAGGTGCACGACGGTGCGGACGACCTCGTCGGCCTCGCGCTCGCGGCCCGGCACGTTCGCGATGTACACCCCGCGGGCGGTGCGGCTCTTCTCGGGGATCTGCCACGCCTTGATCCGGTGCATCCGACCGGTGGAGGTGAAGAACAGCACCCAGTGGTGGGTCGAGGTGCTGAACAGGTCCCAGATGATGTCCTCGTCCTTCAGCCCGCCGGACGAGATGCCCTTGCCGCCGCGCTTCTGGGTGCGGTACTCGCTGGCCTTGACCCGCTTGATGTAGCCGCCCTGGGTGATCGTGACGACGATCTCCTCCTCGGTGATGAGGTCCTCGACGTCGAGGTCCCCCTCCGCGGGCACGATGCGGGTGCGGCGGGCGTCGCCGAACTTGTCGCGGATCTCGCTGAGCTCGGTGGTGATGATGTCGAGGACCTTCTGGTGGTCCGCGAGGATCCCCTCGAGCTCGGTGATGCGGCCCATCAGCTCGTCGTACTCCTCGGCGATGCGCTGGCGCTCGAGGGCGGCCAGGCGGCGGAGGGGCAGGTCGAGGATGGCGCGGGCCTGGACCTCGGAGAGGTCGTAGGTCTCCATCAGCTCGCTCAGGGCGGCGTCGGCGCTGGCGGAGTTCCGGATGAGCTGGATGACGTCGTCGAGGTTCTCGAGGGCGACGATCAGGCCCTCGAGGACGTGGGCGCGCTCGCGCGCCTTGCGGAGCCGGTACTCGGTCCGCCGGCGGATGATCTCGACCTGGTGGTCGATGTACTCCGCGATGGTGGCCTTGAGCCCCATCGTCCGGGGCACGCCGTTGACCAGCGACAGGTTGATGACGCCGAAGGTGTCCTGCAGCTGGGTCATCTTGTAGAGCTGGTTCAGCACGACCTGGGCGTTGGCGTCGCGCTTGAGCTCGATGACCAGCCGGTTGCCCTGGCGGTTGGACTCGTCGCGGATGTCGCGGATGCCGGTGATCCGCTTGGTGTTGACCAGCTCGGCGATCTTGAGCGCCAGGTTCGCCTTGTTGACCTGGTAGGGCAGCTCGGTGGCGACCAGCCGCTCCCCGCCGGCGTGCTCCTCGACGTCGACGATCGCGCGCATGCGGATCGAGCCGCGGCCGGTCTCGTAGGCCTCGCGGATCGGGGCGTTGCCCATGATCAGCGCGCCGGTCGGGAAGTCCGGCCCGGGGACGATCTGCATCAGCTCCTCGAGCGTGATCTCCGGGTTGCGGATCTGGGCGATGACCGCGTCGGTGATCTCGTTGAGGTTGTGCGGGGGGACGTTGGTCGCCATCCCGACGGCGATGCCGGCCGACCCGTTGACCAGCAGGTTCGGGAAGCGGCTGGGCAGCACCAGCGGCTCGGACTCCATCCCGTCGTAGGAGTCCTGGAAGTCGACGGTCTCCTCCTCGATGTCGCGGAGGAGCTCCATCGCGAGCGGGGACAGCCGGGCCTCGGTGTAGCGCATCGCCGCGGGCGGGTCGCCGTCGACGGACCCGAAGTTCCCGTGCCCCTCGACCAGCGGGTAGCGGATGGCCCAGGGCTGGGCCATGCGGACCATCGCGTCGTAGATCGGGGAGTCGCCGTGGGGGTGGTACTTCTTCATCACGTCGCCGACGGCGGCGGCGGACTTGCGGTGCTGGGTCCCCGCCCGCATGCCGCCCTCCCACATGCTGAAGAGGATCCGGCGGTGCACCGGCTTCAACCCGTCGCGGGCGTGCGGCAGCGCCCGTCCGACGATGACGGACATCGCGTAGTCGATGTAGGAGCGCTGCAGCTCCTCCTCGATCTCGACCGGCTCGAAGGTCTCGAGGGCCGCGTCGGCGATCTCCGCGCCGACCTCGTCGTTCGGATCGATCGGGCCGCCCGGGAGGTCGTTGTCAGACATCGAGGAACTCCACGTTCTTCGCGTTGCGGACGATGAAGTCACGACGTGCCTCGACGTCGTCACCCATCAGGATGGAGAACATCTGGTCGGCGGCGGCGGCGTCCTGCAGGGAGACCTGCAGCATCTTCCGGGTCCGCGGGTCCATGGTCGTGACCTCGAGCTGCTCGGCGTCCATCTCGCCGAGGCCCTTGAGGCGGCCGATCTCGACCTTCCGGCCCTCGCCGTTGGTCATCTCCGCCACGATCCGGTCGCGCTCGGCGTCGTTCAGCGCGTAGCGCATGTTCTTCTTCGACTTCGAGCCCTTGGGCTTGATCTGGTACAGCGGCGGCTGGGCGATGTAGACGTAGCCGGCCTCGATGAGCTCGCGCATGTAGCGGAACAGGAAGGTCAGGACGAGGGTCCGGATGTGGGCGCCGTCGACGTCGGCGTCCATCAGCATCACGACCTTGTGGTACCGGGCCTTGGTGATGTCGAACTCCTCACCGATGCCGGTCCCGATCGCGGTGATCAGCGCCTGGATCTCCTTGTTCTCGAGGATCTTGGTGATCCGGGCCTTCTCGACGTTCAGGATCTTCCCGCGGATCGGCAGGATCGCCTGGTACTCCCGCTTGCGCGCCTGCTTGGACGTGCCGCCGGCGGAGTCCCCCTCGACCACGAAGATCTCGCACTCCTCGGGGTTCCGGGACTGGCAGTCCGCCAGCTTGCCGGGCAGCGACGTCGAGTCGAGGAGGCCCTTGCGCCGGGTCAGGTCGCGCGCCTGCCGGGCCGCCATCCGCGCCTGCGCGGACGACACGGCCTTCAGGAAGATGCGCTTGCCCTCGTTCGGGTGCTCCTCGAACCAGGTCTTGAGGTGCTCGTTCACCGTCCGCTGCACGAAGCTGCGGATGTGGGTGTTGCCGAGCTTGGTCTTGGTCTGCCCCTCGAACTGCGGGTCGCCGAGCTTCACGCTGAGGACCGCGGTCAGCCCCTCGCGGATGTCGGCCGCGTCGAGGTTCTCGATGCCGTCCTTGCCCTTGGTGGGCAGGATCCCGGCCTCCTTGGCCATCCGGTTCACCACCGAGGTCAGCGCGGCCCGGAAGCCCTCCTCGTGCGTACCCCCCTCGTGGGTGTTGATCGTGTTGGCGAAGGAGTGGATCGAGTCGTGGTACTCGCTGGTCCACTGCATGGCCACGTCGATCTCGGCCATGCCCTCGGTCTCGTGCTGCTCCGAGCCGGTGAAGGCGATGACCTCCTCCTGCACCTCGGTCTTCTTCGTGGCGTTGAGGTGCGCGACGAAGTCGCTCAGACCGCCCTCGGCGTGGAACTCCGCGTGGCGGGGCCCTTCCTCCTCGTCGGGGTCCACGCCCTCGTCGGTGACCGTGATCCGCAGGCCGGCTGTCAGGAATGCCGTCTCGCGGAACCGGGTGACCAGCGTCTCCCAGTTCAGCTCGGTGGTCTCGAACACGGTGTCGTCGGCCCAGAAGGTGATCGTGGTGCCGGTGCCCTCGCCCTCGGCGAGGGGGCGGACCTGGGAGACGGGACCGTCGGGGACACCGCGCTGGTAGGACTGGCGCCACAGGTGCCCGTCGCGCTTCACCTCGGCGACGAGACGGCTCGACAGCGCGTTGACGACCGAGATGCCGACGCCGTGGAGGCCACCGGACACCGCGTAGGCCTGGTTGTCGAACTTCCCGCCCGCGTGGAGGACGGTCATGACGACCTCGAGGGTCGACTTCTTCTGCGTCGGGTGCTCGAGGACGGGGATGCCGCGACCGTCGTCGGTGATCCGCACGCCCCCGTCGGCGGTCAGGACCACGTCGATGCGGTCGCAGCGACCGGCCATCGCCTCGTCGACGGAGTTGTCGACGACCTCCCAGACCAGGTGGTGCAGCCCGCGGGGGCCGGTCGAGCCGATGTACATGCCGGGCCGCTTGCGGACGGCCTCCAACCCCTCGAGCACGGTGATGTCAGACGCGACGTATTCATGCGCCCCTCCCGAGGCGACGTACTCATGCGGCGCGCCGCCGGGGGCGGGGTCCGACGGGACCACGATCTCGGCCTCCTCGTCCCGTCCTGGGGGCACACCATCGATTTCGTCGCTTGCCACGTCGGAGCCTCCCTGGATCGGGGTGACACGTCGACCCGCGTGCAGACGCCATCGGCAGACAGGGGAGAAATGGCGTGTCTGCGGGCGTCTCTGGGCCTGGAACGTCTTGGTCGCCCAGCCTACCACGCCAGGGGGGTCAGGCCCGCAGGCGTCCCCAGATCGCATTTGCCCTGGTCAGGGGCGGATCGATCAGCTGCCGACGACGATCTGGACCTTCCGGACGGTGTCCGGTCCCATCAGGGAGTTCGCCCGTGCCTGGAGGTCGCCGGTGAAGTAGCTCAGCTGGGTCGCCCACCCGGCATCCGCCGCGCGGATCACGAGGACACCGCCGTGCAGGCGGACCGGGGTCGCGTGGGCCGCGATCTCCTCCCCCGCCACCTGGTCCCACACGTCGAAGATCCGCGCGCCGTCGAGGCGTCCAGCCCACCGCCGGCGCATGACCAGCTCGTCGAGCGCCCGGCCCAGCGGCTGGGGTTCCGGTCGTCGCGGTCGCCCCTGTTTCACGTGAACCTCCCTGTCACGACGCCGCCGTGACGCTACCGGCGCGCACCTGGAAGCGCATCCCGTCCAGAGGGACCTCGGTGCCCATCGCGGAGGTCACGAGCACCTGGTCGAAGGCCGCGCAGCGCTCGGCCAGACGTCGCCTGCGGTGGTCGTCCAGCTCGGCGAACACGTCGTCGAGCAGGACCAGCGGCTGATCCCCCACCTCGGCGATCACACCGTGGGACGCGAGCTTGAGGGCCAGCGCGATCGACCACTGCTCGCCGTGGCTCGCGTAGCCCTTGGCCGGGAGCGCGCCGATGCCGAGGTAGAGCTCGTCGCGGTGGGGCCCGGCGAGCGTGGTGCCCCGCCGGACCTCATCACCCTCCTGCGCCGCCAGGGACTCCCGCAGCTCCTGGGCGAGCTCGGCGGGGTCGGGGACGGGCTGTCCCGTCCGGCCGACGACGTGACGGCCGCTCGAGAGCTCGTAGCGGAGCTCGGGGAGGCGGGCGACGTCGTGGCTCGGGCTGTCGGCGACCAGGTCGGCGTAGGCCTCGCGGACCGGGTCGGCCAGGGCGTGGACGGCGGCGATCCGCGCGGCCAGGACCGGGCCGGCGGTGTGGACGTAGGTGTCGGTCCACACCTCGAGCACGTCCCGCGGGATCCTCCCGCTCGCCCGCGCGTCCTTCAGCAGCGCGTTGCGCTGCGCCAGGGCGCGGTCGAGGTCGCTGCGGATCCCGATGTAGCTGGCGCGACGACCACCCAGGAGGTCGTCGAGGAACCGCCGCCGGTCCCCGGGATCGCCCCGGACGAGGGAGAGGTCCTCGGGCGCGAGCAGCACCGAGCGGATCCGACCGATGACGTCACCGATCCGCTGCTGGGGCTGGCCGTTCAGCTGGGCGCGGTTGCGGCCCTGGCGCAGCTCGAGGCTGACCGCGATGCGCTCGTCGTGGTCGCTGCGGGCCTCGGCCCGGATCACCGCGGCAGCGGCGCCCACGCGGACCAGCGCCTGATCGCTCGACACCCGGTGGCTGCGGCCGAGGGCCAGGTAGCTGACGGCCTCGAGCAGGTTGGTCTTGCCCTGGGCGTTCGGGCCGACGAAGAGGGACACGCCCGGCTCGAGGGCCAGGTCCACCCGCTCGTAGTTGCGGACGTCGAGGAGGTGGAGGGACTCGAGCCGCATCAGCGCGACGGCGCGGCCGTCACCGGCTCACATCCGGACCGGCATCAGCAGGTAGAGGAAGTCGGCCTGGTCGGTGTCGTCGCCCTGCTCCGGCGCCGGCGGGCGGAGGATGGCGGGCTTCAGCTCGTCGCGGAACTCGAGCATGACCTCGTCCCCGCCGACCGCGTCGAGGCCGTCGATGAGGAAGCGCGGGTTGAAGGCGATCGTCAGCGGCTCGCCCTCGAGCTCGATCGGCAGGGACTCCTGGGCCTGCCCGGCCTCCGTGGAGTCCGCCTTCACCACGACGCTCGAGCCAGCCATCTCGAAGATCACCGGCGTCATCGCCTTGTCGGCCTCGCCGACCACCGCGATGCGGCGCACGACCTCGGTCAGGGCCTGGCGGTCGACGCGCATGCGGCGCTCGAAGCCGTCGGGGATCAGCTGGCGGTACGGCGGGTACTTGCCCTCGATGAGGGTGGACACGAGCCGGCGGTCGGCGAACTCGAAGGTCGCGTAGCTCGGCTCGAGGATCAGCTTGACCTCGCTCGACAGCATCTCGGCGGCGTTGCGGGCCTGGTCCAGGGCGCGGCGCGAGACCAGCGCGCTCATCTCCCCCTCACCGTCCCAGCCGATCGTCCGGACCGCGAGGCGGTAGGAGTCCGTGGCCGCCGCGGTGAAGCTGCCGTCCCCCGCCTCGAGCTTCACCCCGGTCAGGGCCGCCCGGGCGTCCTCGGTGCTGGCGGACTTGGCGACCTGCCCGACCAGGGCGGCGAACTCCTCGGCCTTCAACGTGGCCGACGGCGCGTCCGCCATCGGCGTGCGCATCGCGGGGAAGTCCTCCAGCATCATCAGGCGCAGCTCGAAGCTGGCCCGTCCGCACGTGATGTGCAGCGACTCCGCCTCCACCTCGAGCTCCACCGCGTCGTTCGGCAGCAGGTGCACCACGTTCGTGAGCAGCTTGCCGGACACGAGCGCCCCGCCGTCGCGTTCGCCCTGGACGGTCAGGTGCAGCTCGGAGTCGACCTGCCCGTTGGTCGACGAGAGCGTCAGCGTGTCACCGGACAGGCTCAGCTTGATCCCCGCCATCGCGGGGAAGCTGACACGTTCCCCGACGGTCCGCTGGACCCACTTGACCGCCTCCTCGAACTCGGTGCGCTCTGCGCGGAACTTCATGACGGGCTCCTTTGTCCACCGCTCCCGGCGCCCCTCCTGGGTGAGGGTGTTGGGAGAGGTACATGAGAAGTTGTAGCTGTAGGGGCGGAGCTGGGGTGTGGAGAACCGGTGTCCTCCCAGGTCAGCGCGGGTTCGGGCCTGTGCGGATCGATGTGGACGTCCTGTTCGGCGTTCGTGTAATTCCCTGAACGCCTTGTGGGCAGCGCCCAGTCTGCCCGACGCCCTGTGGGCAGACCAGGGACGTCCACCGCCGATCCACACCCCGCTGTGGACACATCACCTGCGCTCCAGTGGTGTGCTCGGTCAGCCACGCGCCTTGACCTTGATCTGCCCCGTCAGGTCCTGGATCTGCTCGAAGGTCGCGGGCCGCTCCTTGATGAGGGCCTGGATCTTCTTGTTCGCGTGGATGACCGTGGTGTGGTCGCGCCCGCCGAAGGCCTCGCCGATCTTCGGCAGGGACAGCTCGGTCAGCTCGCGCGTGAGGTACATGGCGATCTGGCGGGCGTTCACCAGGGCGCGGGTGCGGGTGCTCGAGCACAGCTCGTCGACGGTGAACCCGAAGTACGCGGCGGTCTCGGCCTTGATGATGTCCGCCGTGATCTCGCCGCTCTGGGACTCGGGGAACACGTCCTTCAGCGCGGTCTCCGCCAGCGCCAGGGTGACGGGCCGCTTCGACAGGCTGGCGGCGGCGATGACCCGGATCAGCGCGCCCTCGAGCTCGCGGATGTTGGTGGCGATCCGACCGGCGATCAGCTCGAGGACCGGGCCGGGGACGTCGACGCCGTCGAGCTCGGCCTTGCGGCGGAGGATGGCCAGGCGGGTCTCGAGGTCCGGCGGTTGGACGTCTGTCAGCAGGCCCATCTCGAAGCGCGTGCGGAGGCGCTCCTCGAGGCGCTCGAGCCGGCGCGGCGGCCGATCGGACGTCAGCACGATCTGCTTCTCCGCGTGGTGGAGCGCGTTGAAGGTGTGGAAGAACTCCTCCTGGGTCCGCTCGGCCTTCTCGAGGAACTGGATGTCGTCGATGAGGAGGATGTCCACGTCCCGGTAGCGCCGCTGGAAGCTCGCCTGCTGGCCGCTCCGGACGCCCTCGATGAACTCCGACGTGAACTGCTCGGACGTGATGTACGTGATCCGGCTGCGGGGGTAGAGCCGGCCTGCGTAGTGGCCGACGGCCTGCAGGAGGTGGGTCTTGCCGAGCCCGGAGTCGCCATAGATGAACAGCGGGTTGTAGGCCTTGGCAGGTGCCTCGGCCACGGCGAAGGCGGCAGCGTGCGCGAAGCGGTTGCTCGCCCCGATGACGAAGCGGTCGAACACGTACTTGTCGGAGAGGTTCGGCACCGGCAGCGGCGTGGGCCCGTCGCTCGACCGACCCCCCGGCACCGCCCGCAACGGCGCCTCGACCTCCTCGATCACCGCGTCGTCCTCCGGTTCGGGGGGGTCGCCCACGGCGGCACCGCCCGCGTCGGGCCGGGCGGTGATGACCAGCGTGACCGGTTCGCCCACCGCGGCGCTCAGGGCCTCGGTCAGCGGCTCGGTGAAGCGGCGCTTGAGCTGCTCCTGCGCGAACCCGTTGGGCGCGGCCAGCACGAAGACCCCGTCGGTCAGTCCGATCGGCTCGGTCTGGTCGAGCCACGCCATCTGCGCCGGGCCGGAGACCTGGTGGGCCAGAGCGTCGACCGCCGCCCTCCACAGCTGTGGGAGATCGGGTGGCTGCTGCTCCATCAGGGTGTCACGCTCACTTCACGGCGGTCGGCACTGGCGTTCGGGCACGTCGAGGCGGGGCATCGATGCTGCCTCGCGGATCGGCATCGTCCACAGAGTTGTCCACACGCTGTGGACGGGGAAGGGCGAGGCCGCGGACGGGGCCCGCCGACGTGGAAGGTCGCGGAGTCTAGGCACACCCGGGTCGTGGCAACAAGCCCCGTCGTGTGGCCGGTTGACGGGGTGAGAGGGGGCTCCCTACACTGTCCTGACGCATGCGGGGCGCAGCAGTCTGTCGCACTGCGATCCGCCGGGGCACCACGCCCGCTCCACCGCCACCCGACCGCACGTCTGCCGAGCACGACGCGCGCGGGGACGGCACCGCCTCCCCCAGGCCGCTCCACCACCGAGGTCACCAGCCATGAAGCGCACCTTCCAGCCCAACAACCGTCGCCGCAAGCGCAAGCACGGCTTCCGCAGCCGCATGAGCACCCCTGCCGGTCGCCGGATCATCAAGGCACGGCGGGCGAAGGGGCGCAAGAAGCTGTCGGCCTGACGCCCCGACACCCGGGCGTCGCTACGGTGGTGTCCGTGCCCACCCCCCTGCGCTTGCGGTCCTCCGCGGACATCCGCGGGGTGTTCACCGCACGCGCGTCGTGGGGCAGTGACCAGGTCGTCGTGCACGCGCGCTCGCGCGGTGACGGCGGCGGTGCGCGCGTGGCCGTCGTGGCGGGACGCCGCGTCGGCGGTGCGGTGGTGCGGAACCGCGCGAAGCGCCGGATGCGGGCGGTGCTCGCGTCGTGCGACCTCCCCGCGGGGCTCGATCTCGTCGTGAGCGGTCGTGCAGGGGCCGACTCGGTCCCCTTCGCGGCGCTCGAGGCCCAGATCGCCGACGGCATCCGGCGGGCGGGCCGGCGAGCCACCCGATGACCCGCGGCACCGCACAGGCAAGTTCGAACTCGAACATGCGTTCGCCCCTCGCATGGCTGCTGGTCCTCGTCATCCGGGCCTACCGGCTGGTCCCGAAGACCCAGGACCGCTGCCGCTACCACCCGACCTGCTCGGCCTACGGCCTGGAGGCCGTCACCGTGCACGGTGCGCTCCGGGGCGGTTGGCTGACGCTCCGCCGCCTGGGGCGCTGCCACCCCTGGGGCGGGACGGGGATCGACCCCGTGCCCCCGGCGCGACCGCGACGTCGCGCACCCGACCACGACACACGTCATCACGACCAGCCCGCGGCCCACGGTGGGCCGGATGAGCGCGATCAGCTCGTCCCGGCCACGAGGCCTGCAGAGGAGCGCACACCATGGGATTCCTAGGCGACATCTTCGGTGGGTTGCAGGACGCCCTCGCACAGGTCCTGCGGTTCTACGAGGGGCTCCTCGAGCCGCTCGCCGGCGGCTACGCCTGGGGACTCGCGATCATCCTCCTGACCGTCACGGTCCGGATCTTCCTCATCCCGCTCATGGTCCGCCAGACCCGGTCCATGCGGTCGATGCAGCGCCTCCAGCCGGAGCTGAAGAAGATCCAGGAGAAGTACAAGGCGGACCGGTCGCTCATCAAGACCGACCCGGAGCGCTACAAGAAGCTCAAGGACAAGCAGCGCGAAGCCCAGATGGCGCTCTACCAGGAGCACCAGGTCAACCCGGTGGGCGGCTGCCTGCCGTTGCTGCTGCAGATGCCGATCTTCCTGGCGCTCTTCTACGTGCTGCGGGACAACGCCCGGGTGGAGGAGCTCACCGCCGCCCCGTTCTTCGGCATCGAGGGCCTGGGCATGACGGCCGCCGAGGGCGCCGGCATCGGGGCGTTCGTGCTGGTGGCGCTGCAGGTCTTCACGACCTTCTACACCCAGAAGCAGATGCAGGCCCGCAACTCCGGCAACTCCAACGACCAGCAGGCCCAGGTCCAGAAGATCATGATGTACGTCATGCCGGCCTTCCTCGGCTGGCTGTCGTTCACCTTCCCGATCGGCGTGGTCCTGTACTGGGTCACCACCAACATCTGGACCATCGGCCAGCAGGCCTACATCTTCAAGAAGGTGGAGGCCGAGGAGGCCGAAGCCGCGCGGCAGCGCAAGGAGGAGCGCGTCGCCAGCAAGCGCACCCGGCCCAAGGGCCAGAGCGGTGACCGCCGGGCCCGGGCGGACGAGGTCACGGGGAAGCGGGATCAGTCGAAGGACATCGTGGACTCCGGCTCCTCCGGCTCCCGACCACGCACGAACGGGTCGAACGGGACGCCGCGCAGCCAGCGCTCGAGCAAGGGCGGGAGCACGGGCAAGGGCAAGGGCGAGAGCTCGGGCAAGGGCGAGGGCAGCTCCCGCAAGGGCCGCTCCGGCGGCAGCGGCGAGCGGGACCGCTAGGCCACCACTCTCCATCAGCCGCGTCCCCACATCGAGCTGGGGACCTGACAGACGAAGGGGGCTCATGTGAGCACCGACACCGGAACCGATCCGCAGGACGAGGGCACGCTGGTCGAGCAGCTGGACGAGGACGCCGATCTCGCGGCGGACTTCGTCGAGGGCCTGCTCGACATCCTCGACCTGCCAGGGGACATCGACATCGAGGTCAAGGAGGATCAGGCCGTCGTCACCGTCCAGGACGTCGGCAGCGGGCTCCTGATCGGCCGACGTGGCGCGACGCTGGATGCGCTCCAGGAGCTCGTCCGCTGCTCGGTGCAGCGCCAGACCGAACGGCGCAGCCACGTGCGCGTCGACGTCGAGGGCTACCGCGCGCGTCAGCTCGAGAAGCTGCGCGAGCGGTGTCGAGAGGCCATCGCGGAGGTTCGCGAGACCAACGCCCCGGTCAAGCTCGAGCCGATGGATGCCTACGAGCGCAAGATGATGCACGACCTGGCGGCTTCGGCCGGGGGCGTGACCTCGGCCAGCGAAGGCGCGGAGCCGCGGCGGCGCGTCGTGATCCGACCAGCTGACTAGGACTGCACATGGCCATCGATGACGACGCCATCGATGACGAGCATGCGAGGGACGCGGGATGGGCCGATGCAGGTCCATCCCGCGTTTCACGTGGAACGCCGCTCTCGACCGCCGAGCAGCTCGAGCTGCTGGGCACCTTGATCGCCGAGTCCCCCCACAACCTGGTGTCCAGCAGGGACCGTGGGCTGGTGGCGACCGTCCACATCCCGGAGTCCGTCGCGGTCGTCGAGGCGTTGCACGCCGGTGACGGCCAGCACTGGGTCGATCTCGGCACGGGCGGCGGGCTCCCCGGCCTCGTGGCGGCGATCCTCCGCCCTCGCGTGGGGTGGACGCTCATCGATGCACGGCAGAAGAAGGTCGATGCGGTGTCCGAGTTCATCGACGTCCTGGGCCTCGAGAACGCACGGGCCGTTGCCGGCCGCGCGGAGGTGCTCGCCCACGACGACGCGTTCCGCGGACTCTACGACGGTGTGGTCAGCCGCGCCCTCGCCAGGCTCGACGTGACCGCGGAGCTGGCGCGGGGGTTCCTGCGCCCCCGCGGGCGGTTGGTGGTCGTGAAGGGGCCCTCCGTCGACTCCGAGCGAGGCTACTTCCAGCGCGCGTCGGGACGCCTCCGCATGAAGGAGCTGCACACCGAGGGGGTCGGCTCCGCGGATCGTGGCACGGTCCTTGTTAGCATCGCCGCGCAGGGTGGTCCGCCACGAGGGATCCCCCGACGGAACGGGATCCCCCAATCGTCACCGCTGGGAGGTGGACGGACATGACGGAGGCATCCACGAGCGGCTGGTATCGCTACTGGGCCGGCGGATCCGGCGACCCGCCCCGGCCCGCCACCTCCCGCCCCGCCGACCCGGAGGTGTTCCACGTGGAACGCCCCGACCCGGTTCAGGTCGATCCCCCCCAGCGTGAACCGTCGGGTCCCCTCCCCCCGACCGACGCCGCCTCTCCCCCTCCCCCGCCCGTCCGGGGTGCGCAGCGCTACGCCCAGGCCACCGTGTTGGCCGTCGCCAACCAGAAGGGCGGGGTCGGGAAGACGACGACGGCGGTGTCCCTCGCCGCCGCCCTGGCGGAGCAGGGGCTCCACGTGCTGCTGGTCGACTTCGACCCCCAGGGGAACGCTAGCAGCGGCCTCGGGCTGCGAGCGGGACCCGAGGACACGTCGATCTACGACGTGATCGTCGACGACGTCCCCATCACCGATGCGGTCGTCCAGACGTCGCAGGTCCGTCTCGACATGGTCCGCGCGACCATCGACCTGGCGGGTGCGGAGGTCGAGTTGGTCAGCGCGTTCAGCCGCGAGCACAAGCTGCGCCGGGCCCTCGATGCGGTGCGGGGGGAGTACGACGCCGTCGTGATCGACTGTCCGCCCAGCCTCGGCCTCCTGACCGTGAACGCGATGACCGCCGCTGACGGCGTGATCGTCCCGATCCAGTGCGAGTACTTCGCACTCGAGGGCCTCGGCGCGCTCCGCCGCAACGCGGAGCTCATCCGCGAGCAGCTCAACCCCCACCTCGAGATGACCGGGTTCGTCCTGACCATGATGGATTCGCGCACCAAGCTCAGCCAGCAGGTCGTCGACGAGGTCCACGCCCACTTCGGCGAGCGCGTCTTCGACGCGCGCATCCCCCGCACCGTCCGGCTCGCCGAGGCCCCCGGGTTCGGGCAGCCGATCACCCAGTGCGACCCGGCCTCACGTGGCGCGATGGCCTACCGCCGCCTGGCCCGAGAGGTCATCGGCCGCCTCGACCAGCGCGCCGCGCGCCAGGGAGCCGTGGCGTGAGCGAGCCGATGATGGACGAGCCGGCATGAGCGAACCCGCATGACCGATGTGAGCTGATCGACACCGACCCCGCCAGGAGAGAGGAACCGCCATGAGCCGTCCCGGAGGACTGGGCCGAGGTCTCGGTGCGCTGATCCCTGCTGCGAGTCCCGGCCAGTCCGGGCTCGTCACCGTGTCCCTGGACGAGCTCCACCCGAACCCCCGGCAGCCGCGCGACCGCTTCGACGCCGGCGCGCTCGAGGAGCTCGCCGCGAGCCTCTCCGAGGTGGGGATGCTGCAGCCGATCGTCGCGCGCCCCGAGCCCGATGGCGGGTACCAGATCATCGCCGGTGAGCGGCGGTTCCGGGCCGCGCGGATGGCCGGGATGGCGGAGGTCCCCGTCGTGGTGCGCCACACCGAGGACGCGCAGCTGCTGACCGAGGCGCTGGTCGAGAACGTCCACCGCGCCGACCTCGACGCCATCGAGGAGGCGCTCGCCTACCGCCAGCTCCTGGACGACTTCGGCCTCACCCACGATGCGCTCGCCACGAAGCTCGGCAAGTCCCGGTCCGCCATCTCCAACAGCCTGCGGCTCCTCGCCCTGCCGCCCGCGGTCCAGGACCTGGTCATCGGCGGATCCCTGTCCGCCGGGCACGCGCGCGCGCTGCTCGGCCTGGGCGAGCCGGAGGACCAGGAGCGGCTGGCCACCCAGGTCGTCGCCGAGGGGCTCAGCGTCCGGGCCACCGAGGACCTGGTCCGCACCATCTCCGACCGGCAGGCCCGCTCGGCGGATGCCACGATGAAGGACCTCGCCGCCGACGCTCGCGGTCGGCGGCGGTCGTCGCCGTTCGCGCACGTGGAGGAGCGGCTGGTCGACGCGCTGGCGACGAAGGTGCAGATCAAGGGATCGGTGAAGCGCGGCCGTGTCGTCATCGAGTTCTCGGGGGCGGAGGACCTCGAGCGCCTCATCGACATCCTCGGCCGTGGTGCGGGACAGGACCTCCTCGCGGGTTGACCCGCGAGGACCGTCTCCCGGGCCCCGAACGGCCCATGGTCGACCATGCGAGCGGTCCGGAACGTCGCCCAGGCGCGACGTGGGCGCGTTCGCCCAGGTCAGCGCGCCCTTCGGTGTGTGGTCAGCGGGTGTGTGCCGGCAGTGCGGCGAGCAGGATCCGCTCGCACACCGAGGCGAAGTCCTCGCCGGCGGCCTCGGCGGCGGCGGGCAGCAGCGAGGTCTCGGTCATCCCCGGCGAGGTGTCGAGCTCGAGCAGCCAGGGGTTGCCGTCGGCGTCGATGATCATGTCGGCACGGGTCACGTGGCGGGCGCCGACCTCTCCGTAGGCGGCCATGGCCGCGTCGGTGGCGCGCGCCGCGGTCGACGCGTCGAGCCGCGCCGGTGCGTGGAGCACCGTCGCACCCGGCGTGTAGCGCGCGCTGAAGTCGTAGTGGCCGTCCTCGCCGTCGGCGTGCGGCACGTCGATCTCGACGGGGGGCAGCGGCTCACCGTCGACGATCGACACGGCCACCTCGACCCCCTCGACGAAGCGCTCGACCAGGGCGACCGGGTGGTAGCGGAAGGACCCGATCAGCGCATCGGTCAGGTCCTGGGCGTCGCTGGCGTACCCGACGCCCATCGACGCGCCCCCCTGGGTCGGCTTGACGACCAGGGGCCCCGGGAGGCGCTGGGTGACCTGCGGCAGGATCCGGACGGCGCCGAGGTCGCGGACCGCGTCGGACGACAGGGAGATCCAGTCAGGCGTCGGGATCCCGTGTCGACGCCACACCCCCTTCGCGACGGCCTTGTCCCAGGCGAGCGACGAGGCGCGCGCGTCGGGACCGGTGAACGGGATCCCCATCAGCTGCAGGAGCCCCTGGATGGTGCCGTCCTCCCCCATGCGGCCGTGCAGGGCGACGTAGGCCACGTCGGGCTTGCAGGTCTCGAGCTCGTCCAGCAGGTGCTGGTCGACGTCGAACAGGGTCACGTCGTGCCCGCGGGACTCGAGGGCTGCGGTGACCCGCGCACCCGAGCGCAGGCTGACATCGCGCTCGAACGACAGGCCACCGGCGATGACGGCGATGCGCAGCGGTTCCATCAGACCTCCTCAGCGCCCGAACGCGTGCAGCAGCTCGAGCTCGTCACCGATGAGCTCCCCCAGTCGGCGTATGCCCTCGCGGATGCGGTCGGCTGACGCGTAGCTGAAGTTCAGGCGCATCTCCTGCTTCCCGCTGCCGTCGGCGTAGAACCCGCGGCCGGGCACGTACGCGACGCGCGCGTTGATCGCGCGGGGTAGCAGGGCGCCGGTGTCGATCGGCTCCGGCAGCCGGACCCAGGTGAACATGCCGCCGGTGGGGGCCGCGACGTGCGCCTCGGGTGGGAACGCGACCTCGATCTCCGACAGCATCTCGTCGCAGCGCTCGCGGTACAGCTCGGTGAAGGCGCGGACGTGCTCCCGCCACGGCTGGGTCCGGAGCCACGCCTCGGCGATCGCCTGCGTCATGTTCGACTGGCAGAGGTCCGAGGCCTCCTTCAGCTGCACGAGCTTGTCGCGGACGGCGTGGGGGGCGAGGACGAAGCCCGTCCGGACCCCCGGGGAGAAGATCTTCGACAGCGTGCCGACGTAGATCACCCGCTCCGGGGCGAGCGTCACGAGCGGCGTCCGGGTCTCGTGCTTGAAGTCGAGCATCCCGTAGGGGTTGTCCTCGACCACCATCAGGTCGTGGGCGTCCGCGAGCGCGAGGACGGCGCGGCGCCGGTCCTCGGTCAGCGAGACCCCCGCGGGGTTCTGGTGGTTGGGGATGGTGTAGAGCATCTTCGGCTTGACGCCCTCGGCCCGCAGCCGGTCCAGCACGTCCGCCATCGCCTCGGGCACCACGCCGTCGGAGTCCATCGGCACGTGCACCACCCGCGGCTGGTACTGGCTGAAGGCGCTGAGGGCACCGACGTAGGTGGGGCCCTCGGCCACGATGACGTCGCCGGCGTCGATGAACAGGCGGGCGAGGAGGTCGAGGGCCTGCTGGCCGCCGGTGGTCACGACGAGGTCGTCGGCCCGAGCGCGGATCCCCTCGGCGGCGAGGACGCCGGTCAGCTGCTCGCGCATCTCGCCGAGGCCCTGCCCCCCGCCGTACAGCAGCGCGCTCGCCCCCCGCTCGCGGATCACCCGCGCCGCCACGTCGGCGACCTCGTCGAAGTCGAGGACCGTCACGTCCGGGTTGCCACCCGCCAGGGAGACGATCTCGGGCCGCGAGGCCACGGCGAAGAGCGCGCGGATCTCGCTCGCGGTCATGCCCTGCGCCCGGGTGGCGTACCGGTGCAGGTAGGGGTCGGCTGGGCTCACGGTCAGCTCCTCGACGTCGTGACGGCCGGACCGCGGGGGCTCCACGTCCACCACGCCAGCGCGGCCGGGTCCAGCGTAACCGCGGGCGGCCGGGCCACCGCGGTGGCCACCCGGCCCCCGCCGGTCGGCCCGCTGACCGGCAGGACCGCGAGGCCTATCCTCCCTGACGTGACCTCGCGCACCGCCCACCTGATCACGCGCACCGCGGTGGCGTGCGCCCTCGGCGTCGGGGTGGCCCTGCTCTTCCGCTGGAGCAGCTACCCGAACGTTCGTTCGGAGGACGTGGTGGGTCCCTGATGCGGGTGCGCGAGCTCCGCATGGAGGACCTCGACGACCTCCCGGCCCCCTGCCGTGGCTGCGCCTTCTGGCAGACCACCTCGGCCGCCCGCGGAGGGCTGCCCAGCGACCCCGCGGCGCAGGACGCCTGGTGGCAGGCCGTCCAGCTCGAGTGGGGCGTCCCCGGCCGGGCGGTGTGGGACGACGACCGCCTCGTCGCCTACGCGCTGTTCGCGCCGACGGTGCACCTCCAGCGGAGCCGCGTCCTCGGGCCCCCCGCGAGCGAGGACGCGATGGTGCTCGCCACGGTCTGGGTCGACCCCGACCACCGCCGGGCGGGGCTGGCCCGCCACCTGTTCCAGGTCGTGGCGCGCGAGGCCGTCGCCCACGGCATCGAGGCGGTCGAGGCCTACGGGACCCTCGTCGGCGCCGGCGCCGCCCACGCGCCCGGCGGGTGCGTCGTCACCGGGGAGTTCCTCGAGCACCTCGGCTTCCGCCTCCACCGGTCGGACCTGAAGACCCCCCTGTACCGCTTCGAGACGCGTCGTACGGCGACGTGGGCCAAGTCCATGAGCCACGCACTGGCCGAGGTGGTCGCGGCGCTCTCGCGGCGCGAGAGGGCCACGTCGCGGCCGGCCCTCGAGTCGGTCCCCTCCCCCGCGGCAGATTGAACCGACGAGGGGTGAACGACGAAGGCCGCCCCGATGTGGGGCGGCCTGGTCGCGGTGCGGGGTGGCGCTGGCGCGCGGCCTAGAGGAACTCGGCCAGGTCGCCGAGCAGCGCGGCCTTGCCCTTGGCGCCGACGATCCGCTTCTTCTCGACGCCGTCGGAGACGACGAGCATGGTCGGGATCGACATGACCCGGTACTGGCGGGCGGTGTCGGGGTTCTCGTCGACGTTGAGCTTGACGACCTTCAGGTTGTCGGACTGCTCGGTCGCGATCTCGTCGATCACCGGGGCCACCATCCGGCACGGCCCGCACCACTCGGCCCAGAAGTCGATCAGGACGGGCTTGTCGGCCTCGAGCACCTCGGTGCTCCAGGTGGCGTCGGTGACGGCGGGGGTGTTGCTCACGGGTGCGCTCCTCTTGTGTCGCGGTCTTCAGCTGTGCGTCGACGGTCCAGAACGGTTCGGCGGGGCCGGCTATTCCGTAGCCGACCCCCCGGAGGTCAGTGGCTGGCCTCGAGCCACCGCTCGGCGTCGATCGCGGCCTTGCAGCCCTGCCCGGCTGCGGTGATCGCCTGCCGGTAGATCGTGTCGGTGATGTCACCGGCGGCGAAGACGCCGGGGATGCTGGTCGCGGTCGTGGGCTCGGTGACGACGAGGTACCCCTGGCTGTCGGTCTCGAGCTGGTCGGCGAACAGGCCCGACGCCGGGTCGTGGCCGATCGCGAGGAAGAGCCCGTCGGCGGCCATCTCCCGACGTTCCCCGGTCCGGGTGTCGGCCAGGACGACGCCGGTGACGACGTCGTCGCCGAGGACGTCCACGACCTCGCTGTTCCACTCGAAGACGATCTTCTCGTTCGCCATCGCCCGGTCCGCCATGATCTTCGAGGCCCGCAGCTGGTCCCGGCGGTGGATGACGGTGACCTTGGAGGCGAACTTCGTCAGGAACATCGCCTCCTCCATCGCCGAGTCGCCACCGCCCACGACGACGAGCTCGCGGTCGCGGAAGAAGAAGCCGTCGCAGGTGGCGCAGGCCGAGACGCCCTTGCCGATCAGGCGCTGCTCGTTGGGCAGGCCGAGCCAGCGGGCGGTGGCGCCCGTCGAGATGATGACCGTCCTCGCGAGGATCGTGTCGGCGCCGACCGTGATGGCGAACGGCGAGCCGCTGGTGAGGTCGACCGCGTCGACGTCGCGGGTCAGGAACTCGGTGCCGAACTTCTCCGCCTGCTTGCGGAAGTCCATCATCAGCTCCGGACCCATGCGCCCGTCGGGGAAGCCCGGGAAGTTCTCCACCTCGGTGGTCTGCATCAGCTGCCCGCCAGCGGCCTGACCCTCGATCACGAGGGGTTCGAGGTCCGCCCGCGCGGCGTAGAGCGCCGCGGTCAGCCCGGCCGGGCCGGAGCCGATGATCACGACGTTGCGGATGGGCGTGTCGGGCATGTGGGTGGTTTCCTCCGAGGCGGGACCGAGGTGGCGGCAGGGCGTTGAACAGCGGTGTCCCGCAGCCTATTCCGAGACGCCTGGGGTCAGCTGATGACCTGCTGGACCGCGCAGGTGGAGGGGTCGACGACCCACACGTCGACGGCGTCCAGGGCCTCACCGCCGGCGGAGCGGACCAGCGCGAAGGCGATCACGGGCCCGTCGGGCAGCTCCGCCGTCGCGGCGACGGCGGGGACCAGGTCGGGGCCGGCGGCGTCGAGGACCTCGCGGACGCAGGTGCCGGCAGGCGTCTGGTCGGGGTACGTGGCGCGGAGCAGCTCGTCGGCGTGGGCGCGTGCGCGGTCTGCGGCGGCGGTCGCGTCGAGTCCCAGCAGGGCCTGCGTCGCCGGGTCCTCTGTGAGGACCGGTCCGAGGTCGGCGGGATCGACCGGCCCGAGGTCGAGGACCGCGGGACCGTCGATCGCGATCAGGGCGTCGGCACCTGCACCGGCGGACCCCTCCTCGGCCGCGGCGTCCGCGACCTCCTCGGTCGGGGCGGGCGCGGCGGCCACCGCGGGGTCCTCGGCCTCGGTCGCTGCCGCATCGCCGTCGGCCGCGTCGCCGTCGGCCGCATCGTCCTCGGCCGCGTCGCCGGCCTGCAGCACCTCCCGCTCGTCCTGGGCGAACTCGGCCCCCTCGTCCGAGCCCGAATCCGACGCGCTGCCGAAGAGGCCGCCGTCGAGCACGCCGACCGTGGCCACGCCGATGACCACGAAGACCGCGGCGACGGCGAGCGCGCGGGTCAGCCGCCTCCGGCGGTCGCCGCCGGAACCGCGGCCGGCCGGGCGTGCGCTCCCGGGCCGACGCCCTCGCGGGCCGGTGTGCTGCTCGGCCCACCCCGTGGCGGCGGCCGCACCCGTGGCGGCGAGCGCCCGCGGGTCCGGGGCGGCGGGCAGGGGGTGACCGATCTCCGCGGCCAGGGCGTCCGCGAGGCGGTCGGCGTAGCCCGGCGGCGGGGTGACGTCGTCGACCCCGCCGAGCTCCACGAGCAGGTCGGCCATCTCGTCGGCGAGGTGGGCGACCCAGGGCTCGGCGTCGATGCGGTCCTGGAGCGCATCAGCGGCAGCACCGTCCAGCTCGCCGGCCAGGAAGGCGGCGAGCTGCTCGCGGAGGTCGACGGGATCGGTCACGTGGTCAGGGAGCTCCGAGGGGGGGCGGACGGGAAGGCTGCGTCAGGTAGGAGGTGGGCCGCGGTCCGAGGGTTCCGCTCCCGACCCCTCCCCCTCGGACAGGATGGCCGCCAGCTTGGCGTGGCCGCGGTGGACGCGTGACTTGATGGTCCCCACGGCGACACCGGCCTCGGCGGCGATCTCGTGGTACGGACGCCCCTCGACGGTGTGCGCGACGACCGCGTCGCGGTGCTCGGGCTGGAGCTGCAGCAGCGCCTCCCGCAGCTCGAGGGTGAGGAGGCGGCGACCGATGTGGTCGTCGGCGTCGGCCAGCGGCAGCTCCTCGACCACCGCATCGGCCTTCTGCGGCCGACGGGCGCGCTTGCGGGCGAGGTCGTTGCAGGCGTTCGTCGTCACCCGGTACATCCAGGTCGAGAACTTCGATCCGCCCCGGAAGGTCGCCGCCCTGCGGTACAGCGTGAGGAAGACGTCCTGGGCGGCGTCCTCGGCGTCGACCGGATCGCCGAAGTAGCGGATGCAGATTCCGAAGACCCGCCGCCGGTAGCGGTCGACCAGCGCGACGTACGCGCGCTCGTCCCCGCGGACGAAGGCCGCGACGAGGTCCTCGTCGGGGACCTGGTCGGTCGCCTCCGCGCGGGGTGCGGTCGGGCGCCGGGTCACGGCGCCGGAGGAGCTGCGGGCATCGGTCAGCACAGGATGCCAGCGACCTCCCCCTCAGGATGCGAGCGCCTGCACCTCGATCTCGCCGATCTCGGCTCGGAAGCCGGTCTCGAAGGGTTGGAGGTCACCGGTGATCCACACCAGCAGGTACCGCGCCGTGGGGTTCTCGGGCAGCGGGTAGGTGCTCCGGCCGGGCGCGATGTCGTCGATGGTCGTCGCCGTCACCCACGCGGCCGGGTCGGGGTCGACCCGGCCCGCCACCCGGATCTCGACGTCGAAGCCGCCTCGCGGCACCTCGAGGACGACCTCGGCGAGGGTCCTCGACCCGCTGAGGTCGACGTGGAAGCCGACGCCGTCCTTCAGGTTCCCGAACTGCGGCGTGTCGTAGCGCTCGGTCGCCCACGCGGTGTTCGGGGCGCCGTCGGTCAGGTTGGGGAGGAACTCGTCGCGTTCGCCGCCGCCGTCGCCCTGGGGGTCGAACGCCGTGATCTGCCCAAGCCGGAGCGGCACGACCTGTGGCGCCGGCTCCTCCCCTCCCTCGCCCGCGCCCGCGTCACGACCTGCCTCGGCGATCGGGTCGGCGTCCGCCCCGCCGGCGCCGAGGTCGGGCGTGACCTCCTCCGCGGACAGCGAGATGCGGTCGTCGTCGATGATCCCGCCCACTATCCCGACAGCGACGAGTGCGGCGGCGAGCAGCAGCAGCCCGCCGACCGGCGCCAGCCAGCGCAGCTCGGAGCGGAGGGACGTGCCCTCGTCGTCCTCCTCGGCGGCCGGCAGTGCGGGGGGCACGGTCCGGTCGGCGGCGAAGGGCCGCAGGAGCTCGACCACGGCGGCTGCCGACGCCGGGCGATCCGCGGGCTCGGGGGCCGTCAGCGCCGCGACCACGTCGTCGAGGGCCTTCGGCACGTCGGCCCGCAGTTGGCGGGGGTGCAGCGGACCGGCGCCCAGCCGCGCCTCGGCGACGCTGATCGGGTCGCCGCCGGAGAAGGCCCGCTCGCCGGTCATCGCCTCGTACATCACCAGCCCGAGGGAGTACAGGTCGGCGCGCGCGTCGATCTCGTGGCCCCGGAGCTGCTCGGGCGCCACGTACGCGGCGGTGCCCATCACCCGACCGGGGGCGGTGAGGGTCGAGTCCTGCGCCGCCTTCGCGATGCCGAAGTCGGTCACCTTCACCGCGCCGTTGGCCCACCCGCCGCCGGCGCCAGCGGCGGAGAGCAGCACGTTGGCGGGCTTGACGTCCCGGTGGATGATCCCGCGGTCGTGGGCGTGGGCCAGCGCGCTCGCGATCCGGCTCGCCATGCGGGCGACCTCCTCGGGCTCGAGGACCTCGGTCGCCAGCACGTCGGCGAGGGTCCGCCCCTCGACGTACTCGATCACCAGGTACACGCGGCCGCCGTCGACGCCGGTGTCGAACAGGCTGACGATCCCCGGGTGGACCAGCTTCGCGGCGGCGACCGCCTCACGTCGGAAGCGCTCGCGGATCGCCTCCTCGCGTGACAGGTCGTCGTGGAGGATCTTGATCGCGACCGTCCGGGCGAGGACCTCGTCGTGGGCGCGCCAGACCGCCGCCATCCCGCCGACCGCGATGTGCTCCTCGAGGACGTACCGGTTCGCGAGCAGGTCGGAGGTGACCGGCCCGCTGAGCGGTGGGCGTCTGCGCACGCTGGTGGGGTCTGGGTTCGGGTGCACGTGAGGAAGAGGTCGGGAGGCCACTCGGTCGTCGACCCCGCCGGCCAGGGAAGTGTAGGTCCCTACCTCGGCGGGCGACGTCTGGACCGGCGGGCAGTGGCCGATCGGGCGGGCGGACGGCCGTGCGCGGCGCGGGCGAGCGGGAACCCGTACATCTTGGTGACGAGCAGGTAGGCGACGCCGCCCGCGCCGAGCGCGAGGACCCCGAGGGGGAGGGGTGGGAGGCCGCCAAGGACCAGGCGCACGACGAGCGTGGCCCCGACCGCGGCGAGGGACCCCGCGAGGGTGTGGTCGAGCACCCCGCCGGTGATGTCGATCGGCCCGATGGCCCGGGACAATCGGATGCGCAGGATGCGCAGCTCGGTCCAGGCCGCCGCCGCCCCGCCGAGCGCCAACCCGGCCGCCCCCAGCCGCGGCAGGGCGTCGGCGCTCGACCGCGCCGCCGCGTCGACCGGGCCGAGGGCGGGAAGCGACCCGATGACCTGCAGGCCGGCGGCGCCGGCGGCGCCCCGGTC
>NZ_CAXQBR010000048.1 GCF_964222135.1 Euzebya sp. | reverse complement strand
CGGAACCCCGGAGGGTCCGGGACAACGTGCGGTTGACCGCCGCCGGGGACCGGATGACGTGCGGATGGCTCTCTGCCCGCACCCGACGGCGTGCGGTTCACCGCCGCCGGGGACCCGACGACGTGCGGGCGGTCACGGGTGGTGGCCCGTCCGCCGACCTCGCACGGGGTCGCGGCGGCTAGCCTGCGACGGCGATGGAGTCCAGGCCGGTCGATCTGGTGCTCGGCGGCGGCGGGATCCGCGGGATCGCCCACGTCGGCGCGCTGTCGGTGCTGCTCGAGCACGGCTACCACGTCGGCCGGGTCGCCGGCGCCTCGGCCGGGGCGATCGTGGGGGCGATGATCGCGTCCGGGGCCACCCCGGAGGAGATGAGCCACGCCTTGACCGAACTCGACTGGCGCGCGTTCACCCTGGCCGACATCGCCGGGCGGCTGGCCGACGCCCCGCTGGTCGGCGGCTTCGTGGACCGCCTGAGCCGTGACCGGACGATCGACCCGCTCGAGTGGATCGGCGGCCTGCTCGCCGACCGCGGCATCCAGACCTGGGCCGATCTCCGCATCGAGGACGCCCCCGACTGGGTCCCAGCGGACGAGCGCTACCGCCTGGTGGTCCGCTGCCTCGACGTGGTCCACCGCCGCGTGGTGCGCCTGCCGTGGGACTACCGGCGCTACGGGCTCGACCCCGACGACCAGTCCGTCGCCCAGGCCGTGCGGGCCTCGATGTCGGTCCCGTTCGTCTTCGACCCGGTCCACATCGGCGATCGCGATGCCGGTGGCGGGCTGCTGATCGACGGCGGGCTCGGGGCGGGGTTCGCCGTCGACGCCCTCGACCGCCGCGACGGCCGGCCGCCCGCGCACCCGACGTTCGCCCTCCAGCTGCTGCAGCGCCCGCTGGCCGCGGAGTGGCCCGGCACCGACGTGTCGCTCCTCCGCGCCGTCGTCGCCACGATGGTGGAGACCGGCAACGACATGCAGCCCGTCGGGGCGTGCGAGGAGGCGCGGACGGTCCGCCTCGACGTCTCCCACGCCCGCACGCTCGACGTCCGGATCACCGAGGCGGAGGAGCGCGAGCTGTTCGACATCGGCGCGGACGCGATGGCCCGCTTCCTCGACGGCTGGGACCATGACGCCTACGTGACGGACTGCCGCGGCGCCTGAGCGCGTCGCCTAGCCTGCGGGCCCATGGGCGACCTGTTCGACGCGGGGAGGATCGTGCTGGCGCAGGCCGGCGGCGGCGGCAGCTTCGGCGGCGGGGGTGGCGGCGGCGGCTTCGGCGGCGGGGGTGGCGGGTTCGGCGGCGGTGGCGGGTTCGGCGGCGGCGGGTTCTCCGGTGGCGGTGGCGGATCGGGCGACATCGATCCCCTGTTCTTCTTCGTCGGGCTGGGGATCTTCATCCTGTTCAGCGTCCTGCAGCGGTCCCAGAAGCCGAAGCGCATCACGCGGACGATCCGCCAGGGGGTGAAGGTCCAGGAGCAGGCCCTCCGCCAGCAGGCGTTGACCGCGATCACCCAGCGGGACCCGGCCTTCACGATGGAGACGTTCCTGGAGCGGGCCGGCAACGCCTTCGTCACCACCCAGTACGCCTGGAGCGACCAGGACCTCCGCAGCTGCCGCGCGTTCATCTCCGACGGCGTCCACGAGCGCTTCGGCCTGTACATCGCGATGCAGCAGGCCGAGGACATCCGCAACCGGATGAAGGACGTGGGCATCGCGGGCTGGGAGGTCGTGGCGATCACCTCCGACGCCCACTTCGACACCATCCACGTGCGCTTCACCGCCTCGGCCATCAGCTACAACGAGAGCCTGACGACCGGTCGGCGGGTGTCGGGGAACTCCGACTCGTCCCCGATCACGTTCACCGAGATCTGGTCGTTCTCCCGCCGACCCGGCGTCCAGACGCGCCCCGACGCGTCGATCCTGCAGGGCACCTGCCCGAACTGCGGCAGCGAGATCGGGATCGTCGACCGCGCCGACTGCGGGACGTGCGGGTCGCACGTGAACTCGGGTGCCTACGACTGGGTCCTGACCGAGATCACCCAGGACGAGGAGTGGATCGTGCCGTCGTCCCGCACGATCCCCGGGTGGCAGGAGCTCGCGCAGCGGGATCCGGGCCTGAACGTCCAGCACCTCGAGGACCGCGCGTCGGTCATCTACTGGCGGGCGATGATGGCCGTGTACTTCGCCGACATGGGGTACGTCGCGCCGGTGGTCCCGCCGGGGACCGCCACGCTCCCGCAGCTCTTGAACCCGAACCCCGGCACGTACTGGTTCACGCCCGCCGTCGGCTCGGTCGAGGTCGTCGGCGCCCAGCCTGCCGGGCCCACCGACACCCATGACACCGTCCAGGTCCTGGTCCGCTGGTCGGCCACCCGGGCGAGCGGCGACAAGCGCAGCCCCCGGCTGCTCGACACCCAGCGCATCTACTCCCACGTGCTGGTCCTGCAGCGCAACACCGGCGTCACGTCGGACACCTCCCGGACCTTCACGTCGTTCAGCTGCCGGAGCTGCGGCGCCCCGCTCGACGTCGGCCGCGCCACCGAGTGCGGCTTCTGCGGCACGCCGAAGAACGACGGGTCCACCTCGTGGATCCTCGTCGACGTCGTGTCCCACGCGCGGCTGCGGAGCGTCCTCGAGCAGGCGGCCCGCGCCGAGCAGGTCAGGACCGCCGCCCCCGACTCCCCCGAGGCCGCGCGGCTCGAGGCCGACCGGCTGCTCAACGAGCCCGAGCTGCTCATCGCGCTCGTGCAGCTGGCCTCGACCGACGGGGTGCTGCACGACGCCGAGCGGCGCTACATCGAGCAGCTCGCCATCTCGCGCGGGATGTCCCGGGCGCGCTTCATGCAGATCGTCGACGGCGCGGAGGAGGCGGGCGAGGTCCAGCTGCCCGACGACCCGGCACAGGCGCGGGCGTTCATGCTGCACCTGATCCGCGGCGCGCTGATCGACGGCCAGGTCTCGTCCGACGAGCGCACCCTGCTGCTCCGGGTCGGCCAGCAGCTCGGGTGGGTCGAGGCCGACCTGGACATGGCGATCAAGGCCGAGCGCAACCGGCTCTACCAGCAGGCGAAGTCCATCGTGCGCCAGGGCCCCGCGACGGTGCAGGACATCACCCCTCCCCCTCCCCCACCGCCACATCGCGACGGCGGTTGAGCCCGCCCACGCCCCCACCGCCTCATCCACACGGATCGACCACGATCGAGGTGGGTGGAGGGGTCTGTGGTGGTCGATCGGTGAGGTCAGGCCTCACGGACCTGGGCCCGATAGCGGCACGTACGCCAACACCACGAACCGTGATGGTCAATCGGTGCTGGTGACGTAGTCACTCCGACCCGCTCGCCGGCCAGGGGAGCTACAGAACGTTATCGGAACAGGACTCACCGTAGTACCCCGCCAGCAGCCCTGCATGCCTCGCTCTGCCACCCGGGCGGCGCTGACGATCGTCAGCCTGCTCGTCCTCGCCTGCACCGCCCTCCCCGCCGTCGCCCAGGACGTCGAGGACCCCGCGCCGTCGCCGTCCCCCACCGAGAGCCCCCAGCCCGAGGGGGAGGACGAGGGGGACGACGACGGGGACGAGGGGCACGGCAGGGGGAGCGGACGCGGGGCCCACGGCCGTGTGGAGCTGTCCGCTGGCGAGGCGTCCGCGTTCCTCGCCCCGGCGGTCGCCCACGCCGGTGAGGACCTGACCGTCCACCCGTCACCGACGACGTGCTGGCGGACGCGGTCACGCTGATCGAGGGCTGACGCCGCGGGACCGTCAGTCCTTCTTCCCCGCGTACATGTCGTCGATCGTGTCGGCGTACCGCTCGGTCACCACGTTGCGCTTGACCTTGAGCGACGCGGTCAGGGTGCCGTCGTCGATCGTCAGCGGCTCGACCAGCGACCAGTACTTGATCGTCTCGAAGCTGGCGAGGTCGGCGTTGACGGACTGGACGTGTCCCTCGATCGCCTTCGCGACCTCGGGGTGGTCCTGGTCCGCCGGGATCCCCTTGGCCGCCGCCCAGTCCGCCAGCTCCTCGGGGTCGACGGAGATGAGCGCGGTGCAGTAGTTCCGGGTGTCGCCGACGACGACGGCCTCCTGGATGATCGGGAGGAGCTTGAGCGACCCCTCGATCTTCGCCGGCGCGACGTACTTGCCGCCGGAGGTCTTGATCAGCTCCTTCTTCCGCCCGGTGATGGCGAGGAACCCCTCGTCGTCGATCGAGCCCTCGTCACCGGTGTGGAACCAGCCCTCGTCGTCGAACGCCTCGGCGTTCGCGTCCGGCCGGTTCAGGTAGCCGCCGAACACGTTGGCGCCCTTGGCGAGGATCTCCCGGTCCTCGGCGATCTTCAGCTCGACGCCGGGGAGCGCCGGACCCACTGTGCCGAGCTTCATCCGGCCCGGCCGGTTCGCGGTCAGGCCGGGGCAGGTCTCGGTCAGCCCGTACGCCTCGAGGAGGTCCATGCCGAGGGACAGGAAGAACGCGTGGACCTCTCGGTCGAGGGGCGCGGACCCGCTCAGCAGCGCCGAGGCCCGGTCCATGCCGACGCGGGCGCGCAGCTTCGAGAGCACGACCTTGTCGACGAGCTGGTACTGCAGGTTGAGGAGCGGCGGCAACGACCGGCCCTCCGAGCGGTACGGGATCGTCTTCCGCCCGGTCGACACGGCGAAGCCGAACAGCTTCTGGCGGAGGGGCGGTGCCGCCGCGACGGTGTTCTCGATCTTCGACTTCATCTTCTCGTAGACGCGGGGGGCGGCCGGGAAGAACCCGGGGCGCGTCTCGCGGGCGTCGTCGGCCAGGGTCGGCACGGAGGAGATGACGAGCGGGAAGTTCAGCGCCGGCCCGGCGAACTGGATCAGCCGACCGAAGGAGTGGGCGAGGGGGAGGAAGAGGAACAGCCCGCCCTCGCGGATGTCGTCGCTGAGGATCGCCGCCTCCTGGACGCTGTCGACCATCGCCAGGTGGTTGGTGTGGGTCTGGATGACGGCCTTCGGGGGACCGGTCGTGCCGGAGGTGTAGGTGTACGTCGCGGTCTGCTCCGGGGTCGCGGCGTCACGCCGGCGGGACAGCTCGTCGCGCATCTCGTCGAGCCGCTCGCGACCGCGGGCCTCGAGGTCGGCGAGGGACTCCCAGTCGTCACCCTCGCTCGCCCCCGCGGGGTCGATGACGACGACGTGCTCGAGGACCACCTGGTCCGCCGAGTACGTCGTGTCGACGAAGGTGAAGCCCTTCCGCATCGCGCGGATCTTCTCGAGCTGGCCGGCGTCGTCGACGATCACCAGCCGGATCTTGGTGTCGACGTGCGCGTACCCGACCTCCTCGGGGTGCAGCGAGGCGTAGATCGGCACGGTCTGCAGGCCGACGGACAGCGCGGCGAAGTCGCAGGTGATCCAGTCCTCCGACGTCTGGCCCAGGATCCCGATCACGTCGTTGTCCGCCAGGTCGACGGCGGTCAGGATCCCGGCGGCGATCGCATCAGCCCGGTCGGCGACGTGGCGCCAGGTCCGATCGGTCCAGGTCCCGCCGACCTTCGTGCGGATCCCGACGTCGTTCGGGTTCGCCGCCGCACGGTCGTGCAGCAGCTCGGCGAGGGTGTTGACTCGTGAGGCCATCGGTGCTCCCGGCTCTGAGGGCTCTGGGTCGTGTCCGCGGGCGGTCGCCCGCTCCCCGCGGAGTGTAGTCAGCCGCCGTCCGGGCGGCGTACCGTGGCGGGGACGACGACGCGAGGAGCTGGCCGTGCACGACGTACCGGATGCAGGTGACGACGCCGTCCGCGATCCCAACCTCGACGGTCTCTACGCCCAGCGGCTCCTGCCCGCCTGGTACCAGCCGGCAGCCATGCCGACCCAGGTGCGCGGCTGGCGCCGCGTCGCCGCCTGGACCGTGGTGGCGATGCTGCTCGTGACCGTCACCGCGGGCATCTGCCTGACCTTCGGGCCCGACGAGATGTGGCGGGTTCTCGGGACGACCTGACGCCCGCCCCCACCTCAGGACCCGTCGGCGTACTCCGCGGGGATCGGCTCGTCCGGCAGCGGCTGGACCTTCGGGCGGCGCCGGCGCCGGCGGGCGGGGACCAGGTCGCGCATCGACTCGAGCTTCCCGAAGCAGACCAGCCGGTCGCCGGCCTCCATCTCGCGGCTGCCCTTGGGGTTCGGGATGACCTTGGGTCCGCGGTTGAGGGTGAGGACCTTGATGTCGCGGTCCGCGAGGCCCTCGTCGAGGGTCTTGCCGACCAGGGACGACCCGTCGTGGATGTGGACCTCGCTGACGCCGTAGGCGGTCGAGATCGACAGGCGCTGGCGGACGTCGAGCTCGGGGAATGCCACCTGGCTGGCGCAGAAGTCGATGATCGCGCCGGCGACGTCCAGGCCGGTGGCGGTCTCGATCCCCTCGAGCCCCGGTGAGGAGTTGACCTCCATCACCAGCGGGCCGCGGTCGGATTCGAGCATGTCGACCCCGGCCACCCGCAGGCCCATGATCTGGGCCGCCTGGACGGCGACGCGGCTGTACTCGTCGTCCAGCTCGACCAGCTCGGTCCGGCCGCCCCGGTGCACGTTCGAGCGGAACTCGTCGCCCTGGGCGACGCGCCGCATGGCGGCGACGACGCGGTCGCCCACCACGAGCGCGCGGACGTCGCGGCCCCGCGACTCGGCGATGAACTGCTGGATCAGGACGTTCTGGCTGGTGGACTGCAGGGTCTCGACGACGGCCTCGGCGACCTTGTTGTCCGGGGCGAGGATCACCCCGATGCCCTGGGTCCCCTCGAGCAGCTTGATCACGACCGGTGCGCCGCCCACCCCCTCGATGGCCGGCTTCACGTCCTTGCGGTCCCGTACGAACATCGTCCGCGGGATGCCGATCTCGTGACGCGAGAGGATCTGGATCGACCGCAGCTTGTCGCGGGAGTTGGCGATCCCCGCCGCCGTGTTCGGCGTGTACACGTCCATCTGCTCGAACTGGCGCACGACCGCCAGCCCGAAGAACGTCACCGACGCGCCGATGCGCGGGATCACCGCGTCGTAGTCGCTGAGCTGCTTGCCGCGGAACTGCAGGTCCGGCTCGTCCCCGGCGAGGTCGATGCCGAAGCGGAGGGTGTTGAGCACCCTGGCCTCGTGCCCGCGCTCGAGCGCAGCGACCTTCAGCCGCTGGGTCGAGTAGGCGTTCGGCGAGCGCGACAGGATCCCGAGCTTCATACGGGCCGCACCCTACCGGCTGGGGCGCCCCTCGGGTCCGCGCGATGGGCCTCGACCGGACAGGTCGGCCGAGAGGACCTCGCGGAAGGCGTCCGGCAGCGGGGCCGGACGGCGGTCCTCGCCGAGGTGGACCAGCACGTTCGTCGAGGTGGTCGCGCAGGTGTCGCCGTCGAACACGCCGACGCCGACGGTGAACGACGACGTCCCCACCCGGAGCACGCGGCAGCCGATGCGCACCCGTGCCGGGTAGTACAGGTCGGCGCGGAAGTCGATGTCGAGGTGGGCGAAGGTGATGGTGCCGAACTCCACGCCCGACCGGCGGGCCATCTCGTAGCCGAAGGCGATGCGCCCGCACTCCACCAGGGCGGTGTGCGCGACGTTGTTGACGTGCCCGACCATGTCGGTGTCGGAGAACCGCACGTTCTCCTCGGTGAAGAAGTCGTAGGTGGAGGGGTCGGCCAGGTCGAGGTCGGTGGACATGGTGGCCGATGATCCCACCTCGACGCGTCCGGTTGAAACCCGGCCCGGTGGGATATGGGAGTGGACATGCACCTCATCCGCACCGCTGCCAGGGCCATGCTCGCGTCGATGTTCATCTACGGGGGGATCGATCAGGTCCGCAACGCGAGGTCGTACACCTCCGTCGCGGCGGACGTGACCGGACCCGTGTCGGATGCCGTCGAGCAGCTGCCCGACGACACCGAGCAGCTCGTGCGGGCGAACGGGGTGGTGCAGGTCGGTGCCGGCCTCGCGCTCGCCACGGGCACCTTCGCCCGACCCGCGGCGCTGGCCCTCGCCGGGACGCTCATCCCGACGACGGCGGCAGGTCACCGCTTCTGGGAGGCCGACGAGGAGGCCACGCGGACCCAGCAGACGATCCACTTCCTGAAGAACGTGTCGATGCTGGGCGGTCTGGTGATCGCCGCGCTGGACACCGAGGGGAAGCCGAGCGCCGCCTGGCGTGCCCAGCACGCCGTCGAGCACGCGAACACCCTCGCCGAGCACCGGCGTGAGGTCGCCGGCCTGCAGGCCGAGCTCGCGCGGGAGCGCACCCGCGCCGCCGCGGCCGAGACCCGCGCCAAGGTCACCGCCACCGCCCGGCAGGCGAAGCGGGACGCCAAGGCGGCCGCGAAGGCCGGCAAGTCCCTCGGCGGCGTGGCGAAGACCTCGGGCCGCACCGTGAAGCGGGCGGTCACCTCGGTCCTGCCGTTCTGACCCCGCTCTGACCCCGTTCGCCGGACCCGGCTGCCGCTAGCATCGCGCGGCCTATGGGAGCGACCTCGCACAGCGGACACGACGACCACGTCCCGTGGTGGCGCCACGGCGTCGTCTACCAGGTCTACCTCCGGTCCTTCGCCGACGGGAACGGCGACGGGGTCGGGGACATCGCCGGCCTCCGCAGCCGGCTGGGGTACCTGTCGGACCTCGGCGTCGACGCGATCTGGATCACGCCGTGGTTCGTGTCACCGAACCACGACGGCGGGTACGACGTGGCGGACTACCGGGACATCGACCCCCGGTACGGCACGCTGGCCGACGCCGAGCAGCTGATCGACGACGCCCACGGCCACGGCATCAAGGTCATCATCGACCTGGTCCCCAACCACACGTCCACCGAGCACCGCTGGTTCGCAGAGGCCGTCGCCGCCCCGCCCGGCGACCCGGCGCGGGACCGCTACGAGATCCACCCCGGGAGGGGACCCGACGGGGCCGAGCCGCCGTCGGACTGGCGGTCGGTGTTCGGCGGTCCGGCCTGGGAGCGACTCGACGACGGCGAGTGGTACCTCCACCTCTTCGCGCCGGAGCAGGCGGACCTCAACTGGGACAACCCGGAGGTGCAGGAGGAGTTCCTGGATGTCTTCCGGTTCTGGCTCGACCGGGGCGCCGACGGGGTGCGGGTCGACGTGGCGCACGGGCTGGTGAAGGACAAGTCCTTCCCGTCCCTGCCCGACCACGTGCGGATCGTCGAGCTCGAGCGCGACGAGCGCCACCCCTACTGGGACCAGGACGGGATCCACGAGATCGTCCGCGGCTGGCGCGCGCTGATGGACACCTACGACGGCGACCGGATGATGGTGGCCGAGGCGTGGGTGCTCCCCGAGCGGCTCGGCCTCTACCTGCGTTCCGACGAGTACCACCAGTCCTTCAACTTCGCCCTCGTCGAAGCGGGGTGGGACGCCGCCGTCTGGCGCGACCTGGTCGACCGCTCGATCGCCGCGGTCGCCTCGGTCGGGTCGACGCCGACCTGGACGCTGTCGAACCACGACGTCATGCGCCACACGACCCGCTTCGGCCTGCCCGACCCCGGGGAGTGGAGGGAGTGGCTGGTGGCCGGCGACCCCGCCGACCTCGACGAGGAGGCCGGCCGGCGACGCGGGCTGGCCGCCACGATGCTGGTGCTCGCGCTGCCCGGCTCGGCGTACCTCTACCAGGGGGAGGAGCTGGGGTTGCCCGACGTGTGGGACCTGCCTGAGGACGTCCTCGACGACCCGGTGTTCTTCCGCTCCGACGGCGAGGAGAGGGGGCGCGACGGCTGCCGGGTCCCGCTCCCCTGGACCGACGAGCCCCCGTACTTCGGCTTCTCCGACGGCGGGGCGTGGCTGCCCCAACCCGACCGGTTCGGGCCCCTCGCCGTCGCCCGCCAGCAGGGGGACCCGGGCTCCGCGCTCGAGCTGCACCGGCGCGCGCTCGAGCTGCGCCGCGCCCACGCGCCCGCCGACACCGCGCTCGAGTGGCTGGACCTCGACCTCGGCGAGGACGTGCTCGCCTTCCGCCGGTCGTCAGGGCTGGTCTGCGTCACCAACTTCGGGCGGGTGCCGGTGCCGCTGCCCTCCGGCGAGGTCGTCCTCAGCACCGCACCCGTCGAGGACGGGACCGTGCCGGGCGACGCCACCGCGTGGCTGCTCGAGCGCTGACCCGCTGATCCCCGGCCAGCCGGGCTGGCGACCGGCCCCCTCGAAGCTGCCGACCCAGGTCCGCGCCCGGTCGAGGGCCAGCCACGCCGCCGTGGTGTCCCGCAGGTCCGCGTCACCGCCATCGGCGAGCTGCTCCCGGACCTGCCACGCGTGCAGCAGCGCGGCCAGCGCGGCGTCGAAGGGCGTGGTGGTCGCCATCGCCACCGACCATAGGCCCGCCCGACGGGCCACCGGCGGGTCCACTGCCCGCGGCGGGCGTCAGCCGCTGTCGCCGTCGACCAGGCGGTAGTCGAGGCTGGTCGCCCCGATCTGCCAGCGGGCGTCGTCCAGCTCGACCATGATCGCGCTGAGCGCCGCGGCCGGGCTGGTGGCGCGGACCTCGACCGTGCCGACGATGACCTGGGTGCCGTCCTCTCCGGCGCGGACGCGGTGACCGAGGACCGACCCGACCAGTCGGACCGCCGTCGCGATGCGCGGCCACGCGTCGTCGACGTCGCCCGGCACCGTCATGGCCACCTCGACGACGTGGGGGACGTCCTCCTCCTGCTCGGGCCTGGGCTCGACGAGCATGCCCGCGTCCTTGACGGCGGTCACCACGTCCACGGGTTGGGCGGGTCCGACGTCGATCGCGACGAGCTGCCAGCACCGCGGGGTCGCCCAGGCGATGTGGGTCGTGGCGTTCCGCAGCCCGTCGGCGGTCGGCGCGACCGGGGTCACGACGATGTCGCCGGTGCGGCTGACGTGCTCGAGGGCGCGGGGGATGTCGACCTCCGACCGGACCGTCGGCACCGACCCCGTCTGCAGCGCGTCGGGCAGGGGCAGGTCGGGGTCGCCGCTGCGGACGACCAGCAGGGACGACGTCGTCGCCGCGCGGAGGCGTTCGGCGAGCTCGACGGCCAGGTCGACCCCGCGGCGGCCGGACGCCGACAGGTGGTCGTCGCCGAGGGGCAGGAGCACGCGCCCGAACTCGTCGACGGCGGGGCGGACCACGGCGAGGGGCACCCGCGAGCGGCCCATGATCGAGTCGATCAGCTCGCCGAAGACGTTGTGGGACGTCGACTCGCCCTGCCACCCCATCACGACGAGGCTGGCGTCGTGGACGTCGACGGCGTCCAGCACCGCGGTCGGGACGCGCTGGCCGTGCACGACCTCGGCGCGGGCCTCGACCCCGAGGTCGCGAGCGGCGTGCGCCGCGAGGTCGACCGCGCGCTTGGCCACCGCGGTCGCGGCGGCGTCCTGGCCCGGCGTGGCCACCGAGACGGGCACCACCGTCCCGCCGTCGGGGCGCGCCACCATCGCGGCCAGACGTCCCAGCCACGGCGCGGTCGTGGGGCTGGCGAGGGGTACGACGACCACACGTCCCAGGCTCACGCGGACCCTACCTTCCTATGGTCACACGCCGTCGAGTCGCGCCTCACCGGGCCAACGCTAGCAGGGTCGCCCCCGGCGAGGCCGGCCGCGACGTGCGCCAGGTGCCCGCGGTCACCTAGCCTCGGGGCGATGCGGACCGACGATCCCCCGACCCGGGCGGCCCTGGACGACGTCGCGGCGGCCCGGTGGCGGTGACCGGGTCGGTGGACGGGTGGGATCCCGCTGCGTACGGGGACGACTGGGCCGCGGACTACGACGCGGTGACCGCGCACCTGGCCGACGACGCGGCGGCGGCCGTGCGCTTCGTGCTGGCGCGCACCCCGCCGGGCAGCCGGGTCCTCGAGCTCGGGGTGGGGACCGGCCGGGTCGCGCTGCCCCTCGCGGCGGCGGACCGCGAGGTCGTCGGCGTCGACGCGTCCGCGCGCATGTTGGACGTCCTGACGTCCAAGCCGGGCGGCGACCGCGTGCGCGCGGTGCGGGGCGACATCGTCGAGCCACCGGTCGCGGGCCCCTTCGCGGCCGTGCTGATCCTGTTCAACACCCTGTACCTGCTGCCAGCGCAGGCAGCCCAGGTCGCCTGCCTCGCGCGCGCCGGCGCGGTCCTCGCCCCCGACGGCGTCGTCGTCGTCGACGCCGCGGTGCCCCGTCCGGACCTGCTCGTCGAGGGCGTGGGCGGACCGGGTGCGGCGGCTGGCCACGTCGCCCTGGCGGTGTCCGACCACGACCCGGTCGCGCAGGTCATGACCGCCGCGCACGTCGTGATCTCCCCCGACGGGCCCCGGACCCTCCGCACGCGGCTGCGCTACGCCCACCCCGCCGAGATCGACCTCATGGCGCAGCTCGCGGGCCTGACCCCGGTCGAGCGGTTCGCGGACTTCGACGGTGCGCCGCTCGACCGCGACGCGGTGCGCCACATCACCACCTACGCCGCCGTCGGGCGGCCGGACGAGAGGAGCGAGTCGTGGAGCTGACCGTCGACGGCGAGGTGCAGATCCTCACCCTGGACGCCGACCACCAGGTCCTGAACCCGGCCACGGTCGCCGCGTGGGGGGACGTGCTCGACCGCATCGACGCGCTCGAGGGTCCCGCGGCCCTGGTGATCACCGGGTCCGGGAGGTCCTTCCACCAGGGCCTCGACCTGCAGGCGATGTCGACGCTGGGCGAGGGTACCGGCGACTTCATCCGCTCCGTCCACCAGCTGTTCGGTCGACTGCTCCGCCTCGACCTGCCGACGGTCGCGGCGGTCAACGGCCACGCGCAGGCCGCCGGGGCGATGCTGGTCCAGTGCGCCGACCTCCGCATCATGCGCGCCGAGCGCGGGTGGTTCCGGCTGCCCGAGGTCGAGCTGGGTCTGCCCTTCACGGTCGTGATGCAGCACCTCCTGGCCACCCGGCTGCCCCACCCCGGCCAGCACCGGCTGATGGTCCTCGGCGAGCAGGTCGGCGGGGCCGACGCCGCCCGGCTCGGGGCGGTGGACCACGCGGTCGAGGGGGAGGACGCCGCGCTCGCGGTCGCGGTCGACCGCGCGGCAGCCCTCGCCCGGTTCCGGGGCCCTACCCTCCACACGATCCGCACGCGGCTGTACGCCGACCTGCTCGCGGTCATCGACGCCGACCTCGACCGGGCGGACCCCTTCAGCCACTGAGGCCCCGCAGGGCCCCTGGGTGACGGTGGCCGCGCACCGGGTAGGAGGTGTGGGTGGACGTCCTGACGACCGTCGACTGGACCCCGGTGTGGCGCATCCTCCTCGCCGCCGGCCTGGCCCTCCCCATCGGCCTCGAGCGGGAGGTCCGCGGCAAGGCCGCCGGCCTCCGCACGCTGCTGCTGCTCGCCGCCGCCGCCGGGACCCTCGGCTGGCTGTCGGTGACCGCGGGCGAGGCGCACCCGAACTCCGACGCCACCCGCATCGCCTCCTACACCATCGCGGGGATCGGGTTCCTCGGCGCAGGTCTGATCTTCGGCATCCGCGGTCGGCTGTACGGCCTCACCACCGCGGTCGCCGCCTTCACGGTGACGGCGATCGGCCTGACCGCCGGCATGGGCTACCCGCTCGCCGCCACCGCGCTGACCGTCGTGGCGCTGCTCGCCCTGCGCCCCGCGGACTGGGTGAAGGCCCGCACGTACGCGCGCTGGACCCGGGCCGAGGCGACCTTGCACGTCGTGGTCTCACCCGACGGCGGCCTGGACCGGATCCACCTGGCAGTCGCCGGCAGCCGGGCCGAGCTGCGGGCGCTCGAGTTCACCCCGCTCGAGGACGGCCGGCTGGTCGTGCAGATGACCGTGCGCGGCAAGGACGACGACATCGAGGACCTGTCCCACCGCATCCGCGCGGAGGACGGCGTCCTCGGCCTGGCGACGGTCGCGGGCGCCGCGCAGACGATCGGCGACTAGCGCGTCAGGTCGCTGACAGGTCAGATGTGGCCCCGGGCCACCAGCTCCTCGGCGATCTGGACGGTGTTGAGCGCGGCGCCCTTCAGGAGGTTGTCGCCCACGCACCAGAAGTTGAGGGACCGCTCGTCGTGCAGGTCCTCGCGGACGCGCCCGACCGCGACCTCGTCGCGACCGGCGAACTCGAGGGGCGTGGGGAGGTCGGCCACGACCATGCCGGGGAACCCGTCCAGCACCTCGAGCGCGCCCTCGCGGGTCACCGGCGAGGCGAACGTCGCGCGGACGGCGGCGGCGTGGCCGGCGACGACCGGGACGCGCACGCAGGTCGGCGCGACCTCGAGGTCGGCGATCCCGAGGATCTTGCGGGACTCGTTGAGCAGCTTCAGCTCCTCGTCGGTGTACCCGTTCTCCTGGGCGGTCCCGAGCAGCGGGACGACGTTGAAGGCGATCGGGGCGGCGAAGGTCCGCGGCTCGACGAGCTTCGCGGCGGCCTGGCCGTCGGTGCGCAGGCTGTCCCACGCGCCGGCGAGCGGCTCGATCTGGTCGTGCAGCTCGTCGATGCCGGACTGGCCGGCGCCGCCGGCCGCCTGGTAGCTGCTGACGACCATCGACACCAGGCCGAAGGCGTCGTGGAGCGCCTTCAGCGGCAGCATCACCGCCATCGTGGTGCAGTTCGGGTTCGCGACGATGCCCTTGGCGGGGCGCTCGGCGAGCAGGTCGGCGTTGACCTCGGTGACGATCAGCGGGACCTCGGGGTCCATGCGGAACGCCGAGGAGTTGTCCACGACGATGGCGCCCGCCTCGACCGCCCGCGGCGCGTGCTCGAGCGAGCGGCCGCCGCCCGCGCTGAACAGCGCCACGTCGACGCCGTCGAAGGCATCGGGCTCGCTGAGCGCGCGGACCGTGATGTCGCGGTCGCGCCAGCGGATCACCCGGCCGGCGGAGCGCTCGCTGGCGAGCAGCACGAGCTCGTCGAGGGGGAAGTCCCGCCGGTCGAGCAGGCGGCGGAGGTCCTGGCCGACGGCGCCGGTGGCGCCGGCGATCGCCACGGTGCGGGTCATGCGTTGGCTCCTTCGATGCTGACCGGGGTGCCGCTGTCGAGGCCGAAGGCGGTGTGGATCGCGGTGACCGCGGTCTCGACGTCCGCCTCGTCGACCACGACGGAGATCCGGATCGTGGAGGTGGAGATCATCTCGATGTTGACGCCGGCGTCGCTGAGCGCGGTGAACATCCGCGCCGCCACCCCGGGGTTGGTCTTCATGCCGGCGCCGACGAGGGACACCTTGCCGATCTGGGAGTCGACCTCGAGGCCCGCCGCGCCGACGTCCACCAGCAGCGGTTCGAGGACGTCCCGCGCCGTCTTCGCGTCGGTCAGCGGGATGGTGAAGGTCATGTCCGTCGTGCCGGTCGCGGAGACGTTCTGGACGATCATGTCGACGTTGACGTTCGCCTCGGCGAGGACGGTGAACACGCGGGCGGCGACGCCGGGCTTGTCCGGGACGCCGCGGACGGTGACCTTGCCCTCCGAGCGGTCGTGGGCGACGCCGGAGATGATGGCCTGCTCCATGGGGGTTCCTCCTGGTCGGGCGTGGACCCAGGTGCCGTCGTGGTGGGAGAAGGACGAGCGGACGTGGATGTCGACGCCGTGGTTGCGGCCGAACTCGACCGAGCGGGTGTGGAGGACGCCGGCGCCGTGGGCGGCCAGCTCCAGCATCTCCTCCGCGGTGATGTGGTCGACCTTCCGCGCCGTGGGGACGATCCGCGGGTCGGCGGTGTACACCCCGTCGACGTCGGTGTAGATCTCGCAGACGTGGGCGCCGAGGGCCGCGGCGAGCGCCACCGCCGTCGTGTCGGTGCCGCCGCGCCCGAGCGTCGTCACGTCCTTGGTCTCGCGCGACACGCCCTGGAAGCCGGCGACGATCACGACGTGCCCGCCTGCGAGGGCCTCGGTGATCCGCCCCGGCGTGATGTCGAGGATCTTCGCCTTGCCGTGGACGGTGTCGGTGATGATCCCGGCCTGGGACCCGGTGAACGAGCGCGCCGACAGCCCCTCCTCCTGGATCGCCATCGCGAGCAGGGCCATCGAGATCCGCTCACCCGCGGTCAGGAGCATGTCCAGCTCGCGACCCGGCGGGTGGGGTGAGATCGCCTCGGCCTGGCGGATCAGCTCGTCGGTGGTCTTGCCCATCGCGCTGACCGCGACGACCACGTCGTTGCCCGCCCGCTTCGTCCGCGCGATGCGGTCGGCGACCCGCGCGATGCGGTCGGTGTCGGCGACGGACGTCCCGCCGTACTTCTGCACGATGATGGGTGCGCTGGGACCGCTCATGGTCCGCCAGATGGTAGCGGCTGGGCGCCTGCCGCCTCGGGCGCTCAGGTCGTCTGATCGGCGGTGGGGTGGAGCGGTCCGGGGAGGAACACCGCCCCGGTCCCGCGGCTGGCCACCACGTCACCGGGGTTCGAGATCCGACAGCGCTGCAGCGACAGGCAGCCGCAGCCGATGCAGCTGTCGAGCCCGTCGCGGAGGGCCTCCAACGCCTGGATCTCCGCGTCGAGCCGCGACTGCCAGCGACGGGAGATCCTCGTCCAGTCGGCCTTGGTCGGCGTCCGTCCGCGCGGCAGCTGGCCGAGGGCCTCGGCGATCTCCTCGAGGGTCAGGCCGACGTGGCGGGCCGCAGCGATGAACGCGAGTCGCCGCAGCACGTCGCGGTGGTAGCGGCGTTGCCCTCCCGCCGTGCGCTCCGCGTCGATCAGGCCCCTCCGCTCGTAGAAGCGGAGGGCGGAGGGGGCGAACCCGCTGCGGTCCGCGACCTCGCTGACGGTCATCTGCTCCGTGGGCACCGGGCACCTCCTGCTGGAACCACTTGACTTGAAGTCAACTTCAAGTTCTACCGTCGCGCAAGATCCATCGACGACCCACCCGGAGAGCCCCATGTCCCCCACCCCCACCCCCACCCGCACCGCGATCGTGACCGGCGCCTCCCGCGGGCTCGGCCTCGCGCTGACGAGCGCGCTGTCCCGCGACGGCTGGCGCGTCGTGGCCACCGCCCGGACCGCCGACGACCTGGTGGCCGCGACCGCTGGCCTGCCCGGGGTGACCGCCGTGGCGGGCGACGTGGCGGACGCCGACCACCGCCACCGGCTGGTCGCGACCGCCGGTCCGCGCCTGGACCTGCTGGTCAACGGCGCGAGCCTGCTCGGCCCGAGCCCCCTCCCCCGCCTCGCCGACGTCGCCCTGTCAGCGCTCCGCGAGGTGCTCGAGGTGAACGTGGTCGCACCCCTCGGCCTGGTCCAGACCGCCCTCCCGGCCCTGCGCGCAGCCGGTGGGATCGTGATCGACGTCACGTCGGATGCCGCCGAGGGCGACTGGGAGGGGTGGGGGACCTACGGGGCCTCCAAGGCCGCGCTCGACCGGGTGAGCGCCGTGCTCGGGACCGAGGAGCCCCAGCTGGCGGTCTACGCCCTGGACCCCGGTGACATGCGGACCCGGATGCACGCCGACGCCTTCCCGGGCGAGGACATCAGCGACCGCCCGCTGCCGGAGGCGGTGGTCGGCCCGATCCTCGACCTGGTCGCCCGGCGGCCGTCCAGCGGCCGGTACCGCGTGGCGGACCTGGCTGTGGCGGACCTGGCTGTGGCGGCCCGCCCGGAGGAGGTGCGCGCGTGACCGCGATGCTCCGGCCCGGGACGCGGTTCACCGTCCCGCAGGACCGGTGGGCGACCGAGCCGCCCGAGCGGCGGGGGCTGGCCCGCGACGAGGTGCGCCTGCTCGTGGCCGGGTCCGACCGGCTCTCCCACGGACGGTTCGTCGACCTCCCGCGCCACCTCCGACCCGGCGACCTGCTGGTGGTGAACACCTCGGCGACCCGCCCGGCGGCGATCGACGGGACCGCCGACCCCGGACCGCTCGTCGTCCACCTCTCCACCGCCCACGACGACGGCACCTGGACCGTCGAGCTGCGGCGCAGCCGCAGTGAGACACAGGCGGGGGGGCACCCCGGATCGGCCGCAGGCCGGGACGGGGTGGGCCAGCTGCGGCGCAGACGCGGTGAGGGACGGGCCGGCGGGGACGGGCCGGTGCTCGACGCCGGGCCGGGCGACCTCGTCGCGCTCACGGGTGGGGGGCACCTCCGCCTGCTGCACCCCGTCGCCGCGGGCCCGGGAGGTCGGGGGGTGCGCCTGTGGCGGGCGGGGATCACCGTCGACGGGCGGATCAGCGACCACATGGCCGCGCACGGCCGCCCGATCCGGTACGGCGCGACCGGCGCGGTCGGGCTCGACGCGTACCAGACCGTCTTCGCGCGACACCCCGGGTCGGCCGAGATGCCGTCGGCCGGACGGCCCTTCAGCCACCGGCTGGTCGCCGAGCTCGTGAGCCGCGGTGTCGGGATCGCCCCGGTCACGCTGCACGCCGGCGTGTCCTCCCAGGAGGCCGGCGAGCCGCCGCAGCCCGAGTGGGCCGACGTGCCCGCCCCGACCGCGGCGCGCGTGGACCTCGCCCGCCGGCTCGGCCACCGCGTCATCGCCGTCGGCACGACCGTCACCCGGGCGCTCGAGGCCGCCGCCGACCGGCGCCCGGGCCACGGCATCGCCGCCTTCAGGGGCTGGACGGACCTGGTCGTCACCCCCGAGCGCGGCGTCCGCGTCGTCGACGGGATCATCACGGGGTGGCACGAGCCGGAGGCCAGCCACCTCCTGCTGCTCGAGGCCGTCGCCGGGCCCGAGCTGGTCCGGCGCGCCTACGGGGCGGCCCTCGACGGCCCGTACCTGTGGCACGAGTTCGGCGACAGCGCCGTGTTCCTGCCGTGAGCGCCTACCCCGACCCCGGGACGACGCCGAGCGCCACCAGCAGGAAGGTGAGGCTGCGCGCCTCGTCCCGCCACGCCTCGTAGCGACCGCTGGGGCCACCGTGACCGGCGCCCATCTCGGTGCGGAGGAGCAGGGGCCGCGTGCCCGTCGACACCTCCCGCAACCGGGCGACCCACTTGGCGGGCTCGTGGTAGCTGACGCGGGGGTCGTTCAGGCCGGCGGTCACGTACAGGGCCGGGTAGTCGGCCGGGACGGTGTTGTCGTACGGCGAGTAGCTGAGCATGGTGGAGGCGTACGGCTCGACGCGGGGGTCGCCCCACTCCTCCCACTCGGTCACGGTCAGGGGGAGGGTCGGGTCCGACATCGTCGTGACGATGTCCACGAACGGGACCTCGGCGACCGCCGCGGCGAAGCGGTCGGGCCGCATCGTGATGCACGCGCCGACCAGCAGCCCACCGGCCGAGCCCCCGCGGATCGCGAGCCGGTCCGGGGCCGACCAGCCGGTGGCGACCAGGTGGTCGGCGGCGGCCAGGGTGTCGGTGAACGTGTTCCGCTTGTGCTCGAGCTTGCCGTCGAGGTACCAGCGGCGGCCGCCCTCGCCCCCGCCGCGCGGGTGCACCAGCGCGAAGGTGACCCCGCGGTCGAGCAGGCTGAGCCGGGCCACGCTGAAGACGGCCGGGATGGAGATCTCGTAGGAGCCGTAGCCGTACAGCACGCACGCGGCGGTGCCGTCCACCGGCGTGTCCACGTGGCGCACGACGTCGACCGGTACGCGGGTCCCGTCCTCGGCCGTCGCCCACAGCCGATCGGCGGTGTACGCGTCGAGGTCGACGTTCGGGGTCGGCTCGCGGCGCACCAGCCGGCGCTCGCCGGTCCTGACGTCGACGTCGTAGGTCGACCGCGGCACCGACATCGACTCGACGCCGACGCGGAGGACGTCGGTCTCGTAGATCCGGTTCGCGCCGATCGTGACGTCGTGGGGCTCGTCGAGGACGTCGACGACGCGGCTGGTGCCGTCGCGGAACCGCACCTCGACCTCCCGCGCCATGTCCCGCCAACTGAGGATCGCCAGGTGGTCGGCGAACGGTGCGGCGGCGACGATGCGGCGACCGGGCTGGTGGGCGACCAGCTCCTCCCACTCCCCCGGCGCGTCGAGGGGCGCGGTCATCACCCGGAAGTCCTCCGCGCCGTCGTTCGTGACGATGACGAACCGGTCGCCCCAGTGGTCGACGTCGTACTCGACGCCCTCGGCCCGCGGGCGCACGACGCGTGGGGTCGCGGTCGGGTCGTCCGCTGGCAGCACCCGGACCTCGCTGGTGGTCTTCGAGCTCGAGGCGATGACGATCCAGTCCCCGCTGCGGGTGTCGCCGATGCCGACGAAGAAGCGCTCGTCGTCATCGCGGAGCACCTCCACGTCGTCGTCCTGGCTGGTGCCCAGGCGGTGGCGCATCACCCGGTGGGGTCGCTCCTGGGCGTCCGGCACCGCGTCGAAGAGGTGCTGGCAGTCGGCGGACCACGCCGACCCGCCCCACGCGGTGTCGACCAGCACGTCGTCGAGGTCGACACCGGCGTCGATGTCGCGGATGCGGATGGTGTAGCGCTCGCGGCCCGTCGTGTCCGATCCCCAGGCCGCCAGGCGGTGGTCGGGGCTGACGTCCAGCACACCGAGCTCGAAGAACGCGTGCCCCTCCGCCTCGTCGTTGACGTCGAGGACGAGCTGGTCGCCGGCGTCGTCCGCGCTGCGGCCGCGGGTGAGGATGACGTAGTCCCGTCCCTCCTCGGTCCGCCGCTGGTACCACCACCCACCCGGGTGCGGCGTCGGCGCCGACGCGTCGGTCTCCTGCACCCGCGAGCGGATCTCGGCGTAGACCTCCTCGACCAGCTCGCCATGTGGGGCGAACCACGCGTCGGCGTGGGCGTTCTCCGCCTCGAGGTAGGCGATGGTGTCCGGGTCCTCGCGGGCGCGCAGCCAGGCGTGGTGGTCGACCACGTCACCGGTGGGGCGGCTCCAGGTGTGGGGGACGCGCTTGGCGACGGGAGGCGTGGGAGAGGTCATGGCGGCGAAGGGTACGGTCCCGCGACATGGCTGCCTTCTTCGCCCCCGAGCGGCTCGAGACCGATGCGTTCACGCTGCGCTGCTACCTCCCGGGCGACGGCGCCGCCCTGGCCGACGCGACGACCTCGTCCTACGACCACCTGCGCCCGTGGATGGGCTGGGCCAGCGCCGACCAGACCGTCACGCAGTCCGAGGAGCTGGTCCGGCGGTTCCGTGCGGACTACCTGGTCAACGCCGACTTCGTCCTCGGCATCTGGGCGCCCGACGGATCGGCGCTGTGGGGCGGGACGGGCTTCCACCGCCACGGCGGCGTCGAGCGGGGGGTCGCCGAGATCGGGATGTGGATCCGCGCGGACCGGGCCGGGCGGGGCCTCGGCACCGCCGCGCTGCGGGCCGTGCTGGGCTGGGGGTTCGACGCCTGGCCGTGGGAGCGCCTCGCGTGGCACTGCGACGAGCGGAACACCGCCTCGCGACGGACGGCGGAGGCTGCAGGGATGCGCCATGAGGGGGCCCTCCGCGGCGACGTGCCGGAGGTCGGGGAGGGACGGCGCACGACGCTGGTCTACGGGCTGACCCGCGCCGACGTGTGAAACCTGCCTGACAGGTCATCGACCCGTCGACCGGTGGTTCCGAAGGGACTAGTCATCCACGGTGGTACCAGACACCGCCCGTGGTGTCCTTCACCAGGAGGTAGCTTCGATGAGCGCCGTAACGGATCGCATCGACATCGCCCGGATCGTCCACGACCGACCTGAGCAGCTGGCGGGCTTCACCATCGTCGCCACCGACGGCGAGGCCGGCCAGGTCGCCGACGCGCCCAAGCAGGACGAGGTCGACGACCAGCACCTGGTCGTCCACGTCGGCACCAAGCTGTTCGGCAGCGACGTGGTCGTCGAGACCGACGTCATCTCGAGCGTCGACGCCCAGGCCCGCGAGGTCCACGTGGACCGCATCGCCGACTGGGTCAAGTCCTCGCCCAAGCTCAAGCACTACGAAGCCGTCTGACCCGCACGACCTGGTACGGGCCCGGACTCACACGGGGGGCCGGGCCCGTGCCCGCACGAGGTCCTGCCGGCCCCGCTACATCGACGTCCGGCCGGCGAAGGCCCGGCCGAGCGTGATCTGATCGGCGTACTCGAGGTCGCCGCCGACCGGCAGGCCGGAGGCGATCCGGGTCACCGACACGTCGAGGTCGGCGAGCTGGCGGCGGAGGTAGCTGGCCGTCGTCTCCCCGTCGACAGTCGGGTTGAGGGCGATCACCACCTCGGTGACCGGCTCCTCGCCCAGGCGCCGGATCAGCTCGGCGATGTGCAGCTTGTCCGGCGTGATCCCGTCGATGGGCACGATCAGGCCGCCGAGGACGTGGTAGCGACCGCGGAACTCCCCGGTCTTCTCGATCGCCTGGACGTCCCGCGGCTCGGCCACCACGCACAGCACCGCCTCGTCGCGCTTCGCGTCGCGGCAGATGCGGCACTCCTCGGCTGCCGCGACGTTGAAGCAGCGCCGGCAGAAGTGGACGTCGCGGGCGGCCGCCAGGATCGCGCCGGCCAGCCGCTCGGCGTCCGTCCGCTCGACGCCGAGCAGGTGGAAGGCCAGGCGCTGAGCGCTCTTCGGACCCACGCCCGGCAGGCGGCCGAGCTCGTCGATCAGCGCCTGGACAGGCCCCTCGTACAACTCCCTAGACGAGACCCGGGGGGAGGCCCAGGCCGCCGGCGATGCCGCCCATCATCTCGCCCTCGAGCTCCTTCGCGGCGCGCACCGCCTCGTTGCAGGCGGCCACCACCATGTCCTGGAGCATCTCGACGTCGTCGGGGTCGACCGCGTCGGGGGCGATGGTCACCGACACGAACTCGCCGGCGCCGTTGACGACGGCTTCGACCATGCCGCCGCCGGCGCTGCCCGTCACCTGCTTGGCGGCGAGCTCCTCCTGCGCCTTCTGCATCTTCTTCATCATGGCCTGCGCCTGGCGCATCATGGCCTGCTGGTTGCCCATCGTCTGCAGCGCTCCTGGGGTTGGCCGGCTGGGGGGTCGCCCGACTCACACGTCGGGGGGTCGAGCCTAACGGCCGCCGGTGTCCTCCACGACCCGGGCGCCCAGCCCCTCCACGAGCGCCTCGATGGCCTGGTCGTGAGCGACCTCGTCGTCGGTGATCTCGCCGGCGGCTTCCGCTGCTTCGTGGTTGATGACCGCCGACGCCTCGTCATCGACCACGACCTCAGGGGGGTCGGGTGCACCGTCCCCGACCACGGCGCGCACGCGGTAGCGGGTGCCCACGACTGACTGCACGACCTCGGCGATGGCGGCCGCCGTCTGGGCGTCCTCCGCCTGCTTGGCGTGGAAGTCGAAGGGGAACTGCAGCACCAGGGCGCCGTCGGCGATCGCGACCGGGGTGCCCTGCCCGACGATCGCCTGGACGCGCTTGGAGGTGCTGCCCAGCGTCGACAGGATCGCCGCCCACGCGTCGACGACGCGACCGAGGTCATCGGCGCCACCGTCGGGGGCGGGTCCGCCGGCCGGCTCCGGCTGGGCCTCGGGCGTCGGCTCCGACTCGGGCTCGGCCGTCGGCTCGGGCTCGGCCGTCGGCTCCGGCTCGGGGGTCGGGACCTCGGGTTCGGGAGTCGGCTCGGGTTCGGCCGTCCGCTCGGGTGCGACTGTCGCCTCCGGTCGAGGGTCCGGGCTCGGCTCCGGTCCGGGGGTCGTCGCGGCCGCGGGTGCAGGTGCGGCTGCAGGTGCGGGTGCCGGACCGGCGACCGGTGGCCGGTCGGCGAGCATCGCCTCGAGCCGGTCGAGCCTGGCCGCCAGCGCCCCCGGGTCGCCCCCCGACTCGGGGATCGCGGCCTTGGCGAGGGCCAGCTCGAGGGCCAGCTGGGTGTTGCCGCGACGCATCTTGGGCTGGGCGTCGTTCAGCAGCTCGACCGCGCGCAGCAGGTCAGCGGTGCCGGTCCGCTCGGCCTGGGCGGCCAGCTCGGCGACGCGGTCGGGTGTGGCGTCCACCAGCCCCGCGTCCGGCGCCGCCCGCAGCAGCAGCAGCGACCGGAGGTGCGCGACCGCGTCCGTCGCGAACTGGCGGAGGTCGGTCCCGGAGTCGGCGACCTGCTGCACCAGCTGCAGGATCCCCGCCACGTCCGATCCGGTCAGCAGCTCGGCCATGCGGTCGAGCAGCGCGGCGGGGACGCTGCCGAGGACCTCGGCCACGCCCTCCGGGGTGATCGTCGGTCCGGTGAAGGCCACCACCTGGTCGAGGACGCTGAGGGTGTCCCTCGCCGACCCGTCGCCCGCGGCGACGATGGACTGCAGCGCGTCGCCGGTGAAGGTGAAGCCCTCGAGCTCGGCGATGTGGCGGCAGTGGTCGGCGAGCTCGGCGGCGGGGATGCGCCGCAGGTCGAAGCGCTGGGTGCGGCTGAGGACGGTGGGGAGGACCTTGTGCGGCTCCGTGGTCGCGAACACGAAGACGACGTGGGACGGCGGTTCCTCGATGGTCTTCAGGAACGCGTTCCACGCCGCGTTCGACAGCATGTGGCACTCGTCGACGATGTAGACCTTGGTGCGCGCCTGCGCCGGGGAGAACGCGACCCGGTCGCGGAGGTCCCGCACGTCGTCGACCCCGTTGTTCGACGCGGCGTCGATCTCGATCACGTCTGGGCAGGTGCCCTCGCGGATCGACGTGACGATGGGGTCGTCCGGCGGGGGCGTCGACGTCGGCCCGTCGGTCGCGTTCAGGGCCATGGCGAGCAGCCGGGCCGACGAGGTCTTGCCGGTGCCGCGCGGTCCGGTGAACAGGTAGGCGTGGTGCCACGTGCCGCTGTCGACCGCCCGGGCGAGCGTGCGGGTCACGTGGTCCTGCCCCACCACCTCGGCGAACGACCCGGGGCGGTACTTGCGGTACAGCGAGACGTGCGCCACGCGCGCTACCCCTTCCGACGACGATCCGGTTGCCTCGATTGCACCCTAGAGGTGGGGTGGGACGGCGCGCACGGCCGGTCCACAGGCCCGGATGCAGACCGCCGCGGTCACGACCGGACGGACCCGCGGCGTGACCGTGGCGCCCACCGCGTACCGCTTATGGCTGCTGCCTTCCGGCCCTGACCAGGTTCACGGCGCGATGTCGCACGGGACCTCGGATCCGCCCGGCGATGACCGCGGCGGACCGCCAAGCCTAGCAGCGGCCCGCGCGACCTCACCCCGACGACGCCGGTGCGGCGAGCGCCTCCACCGCGTCGGCGACCGACCCGACGGCGATCACCTCGATGGTCGTGGCGGCCCGCCGCGCCTCGTCCGCGTGCGCCTCGGGCACCAGCACCACGTCGGCGCCGGCGGCCTCGGCGCCGAGCACCTTGTCCGCGACGCTGCCGACGGTCCCGACGCGACCGTCGGCGTCCACGGTGCCGGTGCCGGTGATCACCCGACCGCCGGCGAG
>NZ_CAXQBR010000047.1 GCF_964222135.1 Euzebya sp. | reverse complement strand
TCGGTAGCGTTGTCAACCGTTGACCTGTGCAACGCGCAGGTCGAACCCGATGGTGTTGGCGGGGCGTAGGTGGTGGGTCAGGTCGGTCCAGGCGGGATGCCGGAAGAGGCGGGCGGTCAGGACGGTGAGGAGGTCGCGCAGACCGGCCTCGGACCAGCGGGTGCCGCCGATGTCGGTGCGGGCGTTGAGTTCGCGCATGGGCCGCTCGATGACACCGGTGCCAAGTTCCACGCCGCCCAGGTCGGCCAGGCGCCGCTGCAGTCGGGGATCGCAGAACGTCATCGCGTGGGGTGCGGCGGCGGCCAGGTAGGCGTGCAGGGCGGTGTAGCGGGCCGGCACCCGGTCGGTGAACTCGGCGAACGCGGCGTCGCCGTCGGAGCGGGTCCACTCCTCGGTGAGGGCACGCGCGGGCAGACCGGCGAGGATGTCGGCCATGGATCGGACCCAGGGGATGTGGGGCCGGCCGGGGTCGGCGTAGCCGGCCTTGACCAGGCCGCGGGGCAGGTGCCACCAGCAGCGTTGCACCGGCGTGTCGGGCCACAGCCGCTGGGACAGGGTGGTGATGGCGTCCTCGCCGTCGATCACCACCAGCTCGGGCGCGGCCACGCCGGCCAGCCGGTCGGCCATGGTCTCCCAGCCCTCGCCGACGGTGACGGCCAGCAGGTCGGTGTGGGCCCGTCGCCGGCTGAGCGGGCCGGTGCGTCCGGACAGGCCGATCGCCAGATGCGCGCCCACGCCCAGCCGTCGTTCGCCGGCGCGGACGCCGGTGCCGTCCAACAGCACCACCCGCGGGGCGACATCAACCGGGGCGAGGTCGCTGAGCATCGCGGCGATGTCGGCGACCGAGGCGTGGGCTTGACCGGCGGTCGGGGTGGCGGGGGTGAGCCGGTCATGCACCTGTGCGGTGCGGCCATACGACATCTGCGTCGACGTCTCGGCCAGGTCGACGGTGAGCCGGTCCGAGCGGCGCTTCCAGATCAGCCCGAGCATGCCCAGCAGCGGGGCGAACACCTTGTCACAGTCACGGCAGCGGACCTGCCACAGCCGGAACTTCACGGTGCCGATGGTGGTATCGAGCCGTCGCAGCCGGTTGCGGCGTCCCTTGCGGGCGAAGTCCTCCGCAGCGTCACAGCGAGTGCAGGCGAACGGGGCCGGCAGGCCGCGGACGGGCTCGCCGGACGGCCCGCAGACGCGGTCGACCAGCCGGACCTGCCAGGCGTGCAGCAAGGTCACGATGGCCCGTACCGGCAAGGTCTCCGCGAGGGCGACGCCGAGGGCCTCCAGGGCGGCCCAGTCGGTCTCGTCGCTGGGGCTGTCGATGGACACGGTCAGGTGAGTACGATCGTCGAGCACAGGCGAACCTCTCTCTTCCAAGGTTGGGGGTTCGCCTGTGCTTGCTACGGGGCCAGAAGCCCAAGGTCAACGATCCGAGACGCTACCGACGGTTCGCCGTCGACAACCGACGCCGGAGAGGTCTCGGAAGGCCCGAGACCTTCACGTTCTTGGGGCTCGTGCACATCTGCTCGGCCACCAAGGACGGCAAGTTCCTCCTGCAACGTCACACCATGGCCAAACGGATGCGCGACAAGCTTCGAGAGCTGAAGTTTTCGATCAAGCGCCGCATCCATCAGCCCATCCCCGTGCAGGCGGCATGGTTGGCAAGCGTGGTGCGCGGCTACTTCGCCTACTACGCGGTGCCGACCAACCTCCACGCGATGAGCCGGTTCAGGTTCGCGGTGATCGCGCTCTGGCACAAGGCGCTGAAACGCCGCAGCCAGCGCAGCCGCGTCACCTGGGCGCGCATGCGGCTCCTCGCCGACGCCTGGATACCCCCGGTTCGCGATCACCATCCCTGGCCCAACGCGCGGTTTGACGGTCGAACCCAAAGGAGGAGCCCAGTGCGTTAGCAGCGCATGCTGGGATCTGTGCGGGGGGCCGCCCGCAAGGGCGGTCCCTACCGCGAACGCAGGACGAGAGGAAGGTGACAGACCCCGGGGGATGCTGAGCCGGGGGATGTTGGGCCGGGGGACGTCCGCCTCAGCGCGTCGCCGACGGGGTGCAGCCGAGGACGTCGACGACCGCCGCGGCGAGGTCCTCCACGGGTGGGTCGGGGTCCGTGGGGTCGACCGCCTGCACGACGTAGTCGCTGTCGCCGCAGGCGAGGCGCACGTCCTCCGGTCCCTCGGGCGAGCTGCCGCGCACCGCGGTCCCGTCCGCCACCGCCACCTCCTCGCCAGGTCCCAGCAGGACGCCCCGCCCCGGTGGCGCGGCCAGGATGGCCAGGTCGTGGTCGGCGTAGCGCACCGCCTCGATCGACACGTCCGAACCCGGGCGGGACGGGTCGCCACAGCAGGTCTCGAGGCCCAGGTGCGTGCGGACCAGCTCGAGCCGCGACGCCCGGACGGTGTCGTCGGCCAGCGTGGGCGTCGGCGCGGGGGTGCACCCCTCCACCTGCGCGATCACCTCGAAGGCGGCCAGCGCGGGATCGATCGGGGCGCCCGTCGTCAGGAACAGCCCGCCGCACGTCATCCGGAGCGTGCCGGCGGCCGACACCAGCGCCTCCCCCTCCCCCAGTCCGACCAGCTGGTCGCGCACGCCGGTCGGGTACCCCCGGGCGGTCACCTCGTCGTCCGGGTGCACCGCGACGCGGACCATCCCTCCACCGTGTCGAGGGTGAACGACACGACCCCGCCGACGGTCACCCCGCCCGCCCCGTGCCCGGCGTCGACGAGCCGGTCCACGACGGCCAGTACCGCCTCGGCGGGCACCTGCGGCGCCGACGACGCCACCGGCGGCGCCTCCGGGTCGCAGCCGATGGCGATAAGCAGCTCCTCGAGCCCTGCGGTGTCCGCCGCGACGTCGATCACCGAGTCCGGGTGGCACTGGAAGAACAGGCGACCGGCGTCCTCGACCGCGGAGCCACGCCCCAGCGGCACCTCCCGGGCCGCGCCGGACGGCACTGCAGGGGCCACCGCCGCCGCCGGGCCCACGTCCGCCGATCGCGCGCCCACGACCAGGTCGGTGGCCGGCAGCCCCGGCGCCGTCAGAGTCATGCCCACCCTCGCCGACGGGGTGGCGAACGTCGCGGTGAACCCGGCCCGGTGGAGCACCCGGAGCAGCCCGACCGCCCAGGTCCGCACGTCGATGCCGTCGATCGCGTCCTCCGGCGGGCGCAGCTCGCACCCACGGTCGGCTGCGTGCTGACCGGCGGCCGCGAACAGGATCTGGGACGGCAGACCCGGATCACCCGGGTCGGCGAACGCGATCCGCGTCGGGGTGGCGTTGCACGTGAAGCGCACCTCGGGCCAGGGCGGCCCGCCCTCGAGCGGGGGGACCTGGAACCCGACCACGCCCTCGTCCAGGTCGACGCGGTGCAGCTCCCCACCGGCCGGACGCGGGCCGGACTGCACCCGGAGGTCCACGCCGAGGAACGCGACCCCGTCCTCGACGGGCCCCGGGCCCGGGGTCTCGGACTCGACGACCAGCCCGTCGGGGGAGGGGGCGGGGTCGACCTCGGCGACCGATCCGCCGACCAGCCAGGCCACCGCGGCGACGACCGCGATGCCGCCCACGACCACCAGCGCCGTCCCGAGCCGCGATCGCGCCGGGGCCGGCTCCTCCCACCCCTGCGGTTCGTCGACGTCGGCCACTCAGCTGCTCCTCGTCCGGCCGGCCGAGGTCGGCACGGGTGTGAGGACGCGTCGGACCGGGCATCTCCCAGCCCACCGGCAGGCCTGCGCGGGCCGGCCGGCGAGGACGAGCGAGAGGGTACGGGGGTGCGTGGTCGGCTCCTTGCAGCAGTCGCGGTCGTGGGGACCGTGGTCGTCGGGTCGGCGGCACCGGCGGCGGCCGCCGAGCCCGGTGCGGTCGACCGGGCCGTCGAGCGCGTCATCGGGCCCATCGCCGAGCGCCTGTCGGGGATCGTGTTCTACGCGGTGCCGCTCGGGGACGTCGAGGTGCCCCTGATCGTCGTCTACCTGATCGGCGCGGGCGCGCTGTTCACGGTCTACTTCGGCTTCATCAACGTGCGGGGCTTCCGCCACAGCGTCGACGTGACCCGCGGGGTCTACGACGACCCCGACGACCCGGGCGAGACCAGCCACTTCCAGGCGCTGATGACCGCGCTGTCGGCCACGGTCGGCCTGGGCAACATCGCCGGCGTCGCGATCGCCATCACCATCGGGGGTCCCGGCGCCACGCTGTGGATGGTCGTCGCCGCGCTGGTCGGCATGTCGACGAAGTTCGTCGAGTGCTCCCTCGCCGTGAAGTACCGCCGGACCGCGGCCGACGGGTCGGTCCTGGGCGGGCCGATGTACTACCTCGAGGACGGGTTGCAGCAGCGGGGCAGCCCGCGGTGGCTCGCGAAGGGCCTCGCGGTCTTCTTCGCCGTGGCCGCGATGGGCGGTGCGATCGGCGCCGGCAACATGTTCCAGTCCAACCAGGCCTACCAGCAGTTCCTCGCCGTGGCCGGGGACGACGGCGTGTTCGCGGCGAACGGCTGGGCCTTCGGGCTCATCCTCGCCGTCGCGGTCGCCGTCGTGATCGTCGGCGGCATCCGCAGCATCGCCCGGGTGACCGAGAAGCTCGTGCCGCTGATGGCGGGCCTGTACGTCACGGCCGGCGTGGTCATCATCGCGATCAACGTCCAGCAGGTGCCGTCCGCCCTCGGGGAGATCGTGTCCGGCGCGTTCACCGGCGCCGGCGTCGCCGGGGGGATCGTGGGCGCCTTCATCGCGGGGATCCAGCGGGCGGCGTTCTCGAACGAGGCGGGGCTCGGGTCCGCCGCGATCGCGCACTCCTCCGCCCGCACGGACATGTCGATCCGGGACGGGTTCGTCGCGCAGCTCGAGCCGATCATCGACACGGTGATCGTCTGCACCGTCACCGCGCTGGTGATCGTCATCACGGGTGTCCACGAGGGCGCCGGCGCCGAGGTGGAGGGGGTGACGCTGACGTCAGAGGCCTTCGCCCAGGACATCTCCTGGTTCCCGACCGTCCTCGCCGTCGCCGTGATCATGTTCGCGTTCTCGACGATGATCTCGTGGTCGTACTACGGCGTGCAGGCCGCCGAGTACCTGTTCGGCGCCCACCCGCTGGTCGCCCGTGGGTTCCAGCTGGTCTTCTGCGCCTTCGTCGTCGTCGGCGCGGCCCTGTCCCTCGACAGCGTCGTCCCGCTGATGGACTCCCTCGTCTTCATGATGTGCCTGGGCAACGTCATCGGCCTGGCGGTCCTGGCGCCCGAGTTGCGCCGCGAGCTCCGCGAGTACTGGGCGCTCCACCGGGGCGGCGGGATGCCCACCTACGCCGAGGAGGTCGAGACCGGGCTGCGGCCCGGCGCTGGCGTCAGCTGATGCCAGCAGGCGCTACGCGATGGCCTTCCGGCCCGCGTCGGTCAGCTGCAGGTTCTGGCTGATCAGGCCGTCGGTGAACGCCCGGTTCACCAGGTCGTAGGCGTCCATGTAGCTGAGGCCCGCACCGATGGCCGCGGCCTGCACCGTCGGGACGGTGTGGCGCGCCTGGAGGTCGCCCAGCACCCGCAGGATGGCGAGGGTGTCGGTGCTCACGTCGGTGGTCGGCATCGTGGGTGAGGATACGCCCTCCGCGGTCACTCCGGCGACTCGGTGACCACCGCGCCGGTCGGCCGCGGCGTGGGCTGCGGGGGCGGGTCGACGATCAGCCCGAGCTTGCGGGCGCACTGGGGCCAGGCCTCCCACCCCTGGATCTGCCACAGCAGCGTCGCGCGGTAGATCTGCTCGGTCCGGGGGTGCTCGTGCGGGAGCCCCTGCCCGCCCACCGCCGTCCAGGACTCCGGCAGGAACTGCAGCCCGCCGTAGTAGCCGTTGCCGGTGTTGATGTGCCAGTCGCCGCTCGACTCGCACATGGCGAGGTGGTCCCACACGTTCTCCGGCGTGATCCCCCCGGTCGGGATCACCGGTTCCGACCGGGGCGCGCGGGGGTCGGGGATCTCGGTCGCCGCGACGTCCGCCGCAACCAGCGCCTCGACCGTGGCCGTCGGCGACGCCAGGTCCTCGAGGGACACGAGCAGGCGCCGCTCACCCTCCACCGGGACCGCGCCCAGGGCGGGGAGGGACGCCTCGTCAACGATCGCGTCGGCGACCGGCGGGGTCCCGTTGGTCGCGAAGGCCCCCACCCGGAAGGTCAGCGGGTCACCGGTGGGCAGGTCGATGCCGGAGGCGACCTCGGAGCCGAGGGGCACCTCGTGGACCGTCCCGAACTCGTGGGTGACGGCCAGGTCGCCGGCGGCGATCCGCTCCCACAGCGGCCGGTGGTTCGCGGTCGCGTCCGGAGTGAACGGGCGGTACTCGTCGACGTCGACCGCCGCGACCTCGGCGGGCACCCCGCCGAGGGTCGTCGCCACGACGGGCACCCCCGCCACCTCGACCACCCCCTCGAGAGATGCGAGCAGCTCGCGCACCCGCCCCTCGTCGCCTGGTGCGACCGTGACGGCGACGGACGCCCGTCGCGCGCTGACCGCGGGGAAGCTGCCGGCGGTCTCGTCCTCGGTGGGCTCCGACGACGCGACCGGCACGGGGTCGCGCAGCGGGTCGGTGGGCGAGGGGACCCGGGGAGGGGTCACGACCGGCTCGGGCGTCGCCTCGGTCGAGACCGGGTGGGCCGCCCGCACGGGAGGGGCCTGGGCCAGCCGCGGAGCCACGCCGGCGCGGCGCTCGGCCGCCACGACGCCGTTCGCGACCAGGAGCGCGGCGATGGCGAGCGCGGTCAGCACGATGCCGAGTCGTCCCCTGCGGCCCATGGCTCCGAGGCTATCCCCGCACCGGGGTCGTCGGGGAGGGCGACGGGGTAGGGTGCCGCCGTGGAGGAGCAGATCCGCACCGTCGACGTCGGGGACCTCGCGTTCCGCGTGCGGGTGGCCGGGCCGGAGGACGGGGTGCCCGTGCTCCTGCTGCACGGCTACCCCCAGACCGCACGGGCCTGGGCGCCGGTCGTGCCCGCGCTGGTCGCGGCAGGCCACCGGGTGATCGCCCCCGACCAGCGGGGCTACAGCCCCGGCGCATCGCCGGAGGCCGTCGAGGCCTACGCCTTCGACGCGGTGGTCGCCGACGCCGTCGGCCTGCTCGACGCCCTCGGGGCCGACCGGGCGCACGTCGTCGGCCACGACTGGGGCGGCGCGGTCGCCTGGCAGGTGGCGGGCCGCCACCCCGAGCGGGTCCGGAGCGTCGCGGTGCTGCAGACCCCGCACCCGACGGCGTTCGCCCGCGACCTGCGGCGGTCGTGGCAGGCGAAGCTGCGGTTCTCCTACGCCATGCTGCTGCGGATCCGCGGTAGCGAGCGGGTCCTCGGCGCGGGCGGCGGCGCGCTGCTGCGCCTCGCGCTGCGGGCGTCGGGCCTGCCCCGCGGCGCGGACCTCGTGACCGACGCAGACCGGCTGCGCACGGCCCAGAACTGGTACCGGGCGTTCAGCGGCCGCGCCCTCGCGGGGCTGCCGGACGTCACGGTGCCGGCGCTGTTCGTCTTCGGGGTCCGCGACCCGGTCTTCATGGAGACGACGGCCGAGGCCACCGCCGCGCACTGCACCGGCCCGTACGCGTACCGGCCGATCCGCGACGCCGGGCACTGGATCGTCGACACCCATGCCTGGGTCGTCGCGGACGCGCTGGTGGCCCACATCGGCGAGCACCCGGGCTGACGGGCGGGCCCGTCCGCGGATGGCGGGGGCGTCCGGTCCGGCGCCGGATACGCTTGCCCGCTGGCCGAAGGACGGCCCGCTCAGACCGAACGCCTCCATGGACACCTCCTCCGCACCGCTCCGCCGCCTGCTGTCCCAGCCGACCTTCCGCCGCTGGGCCCTCGCCAACCTCTTCGCCCGCCTGCCGCTCACCATGAACCTGCTCGTGCTGGTCCTGGTCGGCGAGGAGGTCACCGGCTCGGTGGCGACCGGCGCCACGCTCGCCGGCATCTCGACGTTCTGCGCCGGCGCGGCCGCGCAGTGGCGTGGACGGCGGTTGGACCGCGTCGAACTGAACCTCGGCCTGCGCCAGGACCTCGTCGCCTCCGGTGTGGCGGTCGCCGTCATGGCCACCGCGACGATCCTCGAGGCCCCCGTCGGGGTGCTGGCCGCGATCGCCGTCGTCCAGGGCATCGCGTTCGCCGCCGTCCTCGGCGGCTTCCGGGCCCTGCTGGTCCACGCCGTCCCGCCCCGTGACCTGGCCGCCGCCAACGCGATGGACGCGGTGTTCGTCGAGGTGGCGTTCATCGCCGGACCGGCCCTGGCCGGCGTGCTCGCCCTGCTGGCCCCGCCGTCCGCGGTGCTGGCCCTCATGGCCCTCGCCTGCGGTGTGGCCGTCGTCCTGACCGCCCGCCTCCCCGGGCGACCGCCGCACCAGGGCGACCGGGTCGCGGTCGGCCCGGCGCCGTTGCGCACCCACGGCGCCACCCCGATCTACCTCCTCGGTCTGGTCCTCGGCCTCGCGCTGGGCGGGTTCGAGGCGATGATCCCGGCCCGGCTCGAGGACATGGGCATGTCGGCGGAGGCCGCCGGACCGATGCTCGCCCTCACCGCCGCCGGCAGCGGGGTGGCCGGGCTCGTGGCGGCGAACCTCGGCGACCAGCTGCGCCGCGGCCGCGTCGTCGCCGCCGGCCTGATGGTCGTGTTCGCCGCAGCGCTGGTCCCAGCTGCCCTCGCCCCCGGGCTGGCGCTGCTCGGCATCGCGCTGTTCGTGACCGGCGCGCCGATCGCCCCGCTCAACGCGCTGGCCAGCCTGGCGCTGCAGCGGATCATCGCCGTGCCGCGCCAGGCCGAGGGCTTCAGCCTGTACCCCGCGACGATCCTCATCGGCGCCGGCCTCGGGCAGTTCGGCACCGGGCGCCTGCTCGAGGTGTCATCGGCCACGACGGTCCTGCTCGGGCTGGCGATCATCCCGGCGGTCGCCGCCGTCGGCCTCATCACGGCCGCGCTCCGCCGTCGCGCGCTCGGCCTGCCGCCCGGCGTGGGCGCCGACCACGACCCGACAGTCGCCGACCCCGGCTCGTACGCGACCGGCGTCTCGACCGACCAGCCGTCCGTCCGGACGGCGTAGCGGGAGACCTGCGGGGTATGGAGGGGACGTCCCCCACCGCCACCTCGGAGGTCCCATGAACGCGTCCACCACCGGGCTGTACCTCAACGACCACATGCTCGGCGCCCGCACCGTCGTCGAGCTGGTCGCGCACCGGATCGAGCGGGGCGACGGCCCGGCGTGGCTCCAGCAGTTCCACGCCGAGCTGCAGCGCGACCTCGGCGTGGTCGAGCAGCTCGCCGGCCGCTTCGAGACCCCCAAGGCCCCCAAGCAGGCCGTCGGGTGGGTCGCCGAGAAGGTCGCCCAGCTGAAGCTGAAGGTGGACGCGATGGCGGACGAGACGATCCGCGACCTGCTCGAGCTCGAGCTCATGCGCACGGGTGTGGAGGGGAAGGCCTGCCTGTGGCGGAGCCTGCTCGACTTCGCCGACGACCCCCGCATCGCCGACATCGACCTCACCGCGCTGATCGACCGCGCCGCCGCCCAGGCGGACGAGCTCGAGGTCCACCGCCGCGAGTCGGCCCGCGCAGCCCTCGGCGGCTGACCCCGTCCGAGATCTGGGCGTCAGCGCCGCCGGGGTGACCACCTCTCAGATCTGAGGGGGACTTGGGGACCCCCACCCGAACCTCCCGCGGGACCTTGGTCCCTGTTCGGACATCCGTTTGACCCTGATCACTTCCGAATGTGTTGATTTGTGTGAGAACGTGTCGTACGTTCCGCATCACGCACAGGTCGAGGAGGTGACGACGGGGTGTACGCGGAGGAGCGGCAGCGGCTGATCGCCGATCGGGCCCGGCGGGACGGGCGGGTCGAGGTCACCCAGCTCGCCGAGGAGCTGGACGTCACGCCCGAGACGATCCGGCGGGACCTCACCCGCCTCGAGCGGCTGGGCCAGCTGAAGCGGGTCCACGGCGGCGCGATCCCCCTCGAGCGGCTCAGCTTCGAGCCCGACGTGGAGGACAGGGGGGCGGTCATGACCGCGGAGAAGGAGCGGATCGCCAAGCGCGCCGTCGCCGAGCTGCCCGACAGCGGGTCGATCCTGCTGGACGCCGGCACCACCACCGCCCGACTGGCGGCGAACCTGCCGAGCGACCGCGAGCTGACCGTCGTCACCAACGCGCTCGACATCGCCGTCGGCCTGGCGTCCCGCCCGAACCTGACCGTCCTGGTCATCGGCGGCCGCGTGCGCGGGCGGACGCTCGCCGCGGTCGACTCCTGGGCCGCCGGCATCCTCCGCGACCTGTTCGTCGACGTGGCCTTCATGGCCACCAACGGCGTCTCCCTGGAGCACGGGCTGACCACCCCGGACCCGACCGAGGCCGCGACGAAGCGGGCGATGATCGCCTCGGCCCGCCGGTCGGTCCTGCTGGCGGACCACACGAAGGTCGGCAACGACCACCTGGTCCGCTTCGGCGACCTCGGCGACATCGACACGTTCATCACCGACACCGGCCTCGACGCCGGCCTCGGCGTGGACATGGAGGCCCTCGGGATCGAGGTGGTGCGCGCGTGATCGTCACCGTCACGCCCAACCCGAGCGTCGACCGGACCCTGGCGATCACGGCCCTCGAGCGCGGGCAGGTCCTGCGGGCCACCGACCGCGCGCAGGTCGACCCCGGCGGGAAGGGCATCAACGTCGTCCGGGCCCTGCGCGCAGCCGGCGTGGACGCGACCGCGGTCGTGCCCGTCGGCGGGGCGGAGGGCGAGCAGCTCGTCGGCCTCCTGGCCGAGCGCGGCATCACCCCGGTGCGGGTGCCGATCCGCGGCGCCGTCCGGGCGAACGTCAGCCTTGTCGAGCCCGACGGCACGGTCACCAAGGTCAACGAGGAGGGGCCCGCGCTCGACGGCGACGAGGTCGACGCGCTGCTCGGCGCCGCCGAGTCCGCCGTCGCCGGCGCCGCGTGGCTGGTCGGCTCCGGGAGCCTTCCGCCCGGCGTCGGCGACCGGTTCTGGGCCGATCTGATCACGCGCGGCCACGCCGCCGGCGCCCGGGTGGCGATCGACACCTCCGGTGCGGGCCTCGGCACGGCGATCGACGCCGGTCCCGACCTCATCAAGCCGAACCTCGACGAGCTGGCCGAGGCGGTCGCCGCGCCCCTCCCCTCCCTCGCCCAGGCCATCACCGCGGCCGAGCAGCTCCGCCGCAGGGGGGTGGGCACCGTCCTCGCCAGCCTGGGTGCTGACGGTGCCCTGCTGGTGGGCGACGGCGTCCGGCTGTTCGCCCACGCCCCGGTCGACCGGCCCGTCAGCTCCGTCGGCGCCGGGGACTCGCTGCTCGCCGGCTACCTCGCCGCGCTCGACCGCGACGGCGCCGGCCCCGCAGAGGCCCTGCGCCTGGCGGTCGCCTACGGCGCCGCGGCGGTCCAGCTGCCCGGCAGCTCCCTCCCCAGACCTGCAGACCTGCGCCCCGACGACGTCGTGGTGGAGGAGGACCCCGACCCCGGACGGCCCCTGCGGTCCTGGGTCATGGCCGACAGCGGCGCGCGGATCGCCGCGGGCTGAGCACACCTGCGCGCACCCGCGCGCACGAGCCGACACCCGAACGGGTGAGGAGAGGAGAGGACATGAGCGCTGTAGCCGCAGGCGCGCCCACACCCCAGGCCGGGTGGCGCGCCAGGCTCCAGAAGGTCGGCGGGAACATGGCCGCGATGGTGATGCCCAACATCGGGGCGTTCCTCGCGTGGGGCCTCATCACGGCCATGTTCATCGAGACCGGCTGGACCCCCAACGAATCGCTGGCCGAGATGGTCGGCCCGATGATCAACTTCCTGCTGCCGATCCTCATCGGCTACACCGCCGGACGCCTGGTCCACGACCAGCGCGGCGCCGTGATCGGCGCCATCGCGACCACCGGCGTGATCGTCGGCTCCGAGATCCCGATGTTCCTCGGCGCGATGATCATCGGTCCGCTGGCCGCCTGGGTGCTGAAGGAGTTCGACAAGGTCGTCCAGCCGAGGATCAAGGCCGGCTTCGAGATGCTGGTCAACAACTTCAGCCTGGGCATCCTCGGCATGGGCATGGCCATCGTGGGCTACCTCGTCATCGGACCGGTGGTGTCGGCCCTGACCGACGTGCTCGGCAACGGCGTCGACTTCCTCGTCACCAACAGCCTGCTGCCGCTGGCGTCGATCCTGGTCGAGCCCGCGAAGGTGCTGTTCCTCAACAACGCGATCAACCACGGCGTCTTCGGCCCGCTCGGCGCGGTCGAGGCCGAGGAGCTGGGCAAGTCGATCATGTTCATGATCGAGACCAACCCGGGCCCGGGCCTCGGCGTCCTGATCGCCTTCTGGCTCGCCGGACCCCGCGAGGTGCGCCCGTCCGTCCCCGGCGCGATGATCATCCACTTCCTCGGCGGCATCCACGAGATCTACTTCCCGTACATCCTGATGAAGCCGCGTCTGATCCTGGCCGCCATCGCCGGTGGCGCCACGGGCGTCGCCACGTTCATGATCACCGGCGCCGGCCTGGTGGCCACGCCGTCGCCCGGCTCCATCTTCGCCTACCTGGCCGTCACGCCGCGGGGTGGGTTCTTCGGCCCGCTGCTCGGGATCGCCCTCTCCACCGCCGTCGCGGCCGTGGTCGGGGTCATCCTGCTGAAGCTCGGCGCGACCGAGGAGGCACCTGCGGACCTCGAGGCCGCCGCCGCCCAGTCCAAGGCCAACAAGGGCGTCCGCGCCCAGCCGTCGGGGGCCTGAGATGCCGGAGATCGACGGCAAGGACGTCAAGTCCGTCATCGTGGCCTGCGAGGCCGGGATGGGATCGAGCGTCCTGCTCACCACCCAGCTGGGCCAACGCCTGAAGCCCTACGGCGTCAGCGTCACCCACAGCCCGGTCAACCGGCTGACCGACGACACCGGTGACGTGGTCGTGTGCCAGCAGGGCCTGTCCGACCGGGCCCGCCAGGCGGCGCCCAACACCGTGGTCCTGCCGTTCAACATGTTCATGGGCGACCCGGCCTTCGACCGCCTCGAGGCCGCCGTCCGCGACGGGGGCGTCCTCGGTGGCTGACGCCGCTCCCGGCACGTCCTCCCGGCCCGTGGGGGAGCTGCTCCCACGGGCTGGGATCAAGCTCGGGCTCGCGTCCACCGACCGTGCGGACGCCGTCGCCCAGGCCGGTGCCCTGCTCGTCGAGCTGGGCGCCGTCCAACCGGCCTACGCCGACGCGATGCAGGAGCGCGAGGCGATGGTGAGCTCCTACGTCGGTGAGCAGTTCGCCATCCCGCACGGCACGAACGACGCGCGGGCGCTGGTCAACCGCCCCTGCCTGGCCTTCCTGCAGTTCCCCGACGGGATCGACTGGGAGGGGCAGGACGTCCGGGCGTGCATCGCCATCGCCGCGGCGGCGGACGAGCACGTCCAGGTCATGTCCACGTTGGCCACCATCCTGCTCGACCCGGCCCGGGCCGAGGCCTTGCGGACGACCGACGACCCCGAGGTGGTCCTGGCGCTGCTGGCCGGCGACGGCTGACCGACCACCCCCCCCGGGTGGCGCCCCCCGGACCCCGGGGCGCCACCCGCACCCCCCCGCCACCCCTCGACCGAGAACCACCACCAGAGGTGCACTGCCATGCTCGCTGCCAACTTCCACGAACCCGGCGACCTCCGCCTCGAGGACGTCCCCGAACCGACCGCCGGGCCGGGTGAGCTGAAGCTGCGGATGCACGCGACGGCCACCTGCGGCACGGACGCGAAGATCTTCCGCCACGGCCACCCCCGCCTCGACCCCCCGCAGGTGATCGGCCACGAGCTGGCCGGCGAGGTCGTCGAGGTCGGCGAGGGCACCGAGGGCTTCGCCGTCGGCGACCGGGTCCAGGTCATCGCCGCGGTCCCCTGCGGCGAGTGCTGGGCATGCGAGGCCGGCATCGCCCAGGTCTGTGAGAACCAGACGTCGATGGGCTACCAGTACCCCGGCGGGTTCGCCGAGTACATGATCGTCCCCGAGCTGGTCGTCCGCGTCGGCGGGGTCAACCCGATCCCCGAGGGCCTGAGCTACGCCGAGGCCGCGGTGACCGAGCCGCTGGCCTGCGCGCTCAACGCCCAGGAGCTCGCCCGCGTGGGTGAGGGGGACGTCGTCGTCGTGATGGGCGCGGGCCCCATCGGCTGCCTCCACGTCCGCCTGGCCCGCTCGAAGGGCGCGGCCAGGGTCTTCCTGACCGACATCAACGCCGACCGCCTGAAGCTGTCGGCCGACCGCGTCGAGCCCGACGCGATGATCGAGGGCTCGGGACAGGAGGTCATCGACGCGGTCCGCGAGCTGACCGGTGGCCGTGGTGCGTCCGTCGTCATCACCGCCGCGCCGTCCGGCAAGGCCCAGGAGGACGCCATCGAGATGGTCGCCCCCGAGGGGCGCATCAGCTTCTTCGGCGGCCTGCCGAAGGACGACCCCTACATCCGCCTCGACTCGAACGCCGTGCACTACAAGGAGCTGACCATCGTCGGCGCGAACGGCTCGAGCCCCGACCACAACCGGCGGGCCCTGGACCTGATCGCGTCCGGCGCGGTGCCGGTCGAGGACCTGATCACCCACCGGATGCCGCTGTCGGAGGTCCACCGGGCCATCGAGGCGGTCATCAGCGGCGAGGCCATCAAGGTCGTCGTCGAGCCCTGAGCCAGCCCCATCGCGCCCGGAGGAGCCGATACCCATGAGCACCGACATCACGTCCGCATCCGTCAGCCGCACCGTCACGGTCGGGTCCTCGGTGGGGCTGCACGCCCGACCGGCGGGCGCCGTCGTCAAGCTGGCGACCGCCCAACCGGCCGTCGTCACCCTGTCGAAGGGGGACAAGGGGCCGGTCGACGCGCGCTCCCTCCTCTCCCTGCTCTCCCTCGGCGCCGAGCACGGCGACGAGGTGACCGTCGCGGCGGAGGGCGAGGGTGCGCAGGAGTCCGTCGACGCGGTCGCGGACCTGATCGCCACCGACCAGGACGCGTGACGTGACGACCGTGCGCGAGCGGCAGCTGACCGGCACGGGCGTCTGCGCCGGCATCGGCATCGGCCCGGTCGCGCAGATGGGGACCCCGATCTCCGAGCTGCCGGCCGCCCGGGTCCGCAACGACCCCGCCGAGGACCGCGCACGCGCCGACCGCGCGCTCGAGGAGGTCGCCGTCGACCTCGAGCGTCGCCGGGACCGGGCCTCCGGCGAGGCCGTCGACGTCCTCGAGGCGCAGGTGATGATGGCCCGGGACCCGACGCTCGCGTCGATGGTGGCCGACGCGATCGACGACGGGAAGCCGGCCGCCTACGCCGTCGAGGACGCGATCGGGCACTTCCGGTCCGCGCTCGAGTCGGCCGGCGGCTACCTGGCCGAGCGGGCCGCCGACCTCGACGACCTGCGCAACCGCGTGATCGCCCGGCTGCTGCACCTGCCGATGCCCGGGGTCCCCGATCGGGACGCCCCCTTCGTGCTGGTCGCCGAGGACCTCGCCCCCGCCGACACCGTCGACCTCGATCCCGCCAAGGTGGTCGCGCTGGTGACCGAGCGCGGCGGCCCCACCAGCCACACCGCGATCATCGCCAAGTCCCTCGGCATCCCCGCGATCGTGTCGTGCCGCGGGGTAGTCGACCTCGACGAGGACACCGAGGTGATCGTCGACGGGTCGACCGGTGTGGTGACCGTTGCGCCCGACGAGGCGGCGCTCGCCGCGGCGCGCACGCGCATCGCCGAGCGCGAGGCCCTGCTCGCCACGTCGACCGGACCCGGACGGACCGCAGACGGCCACGCGGTGAAGCTGCTGCTCAACCTCGGGGACGTCGACGACACCGCGGCCGCCGACGTCGACGCGGAGGGCGTCGGGCTGTTCCGCACCGAGTTCCTCTTCCTCGACCGGACCGAGGAGCCGACCGAGGCCGAGCAGGCCGCCGCCTACCGCCGGCTGTTCGAGGCGTTCGGCGGCCGCGTCGTGGTCGTCCGCACCCTCGACGTCGGTGCGGACAAGCCGCTGCCCTTCATCGATCCCGGCCCCGGCGACAACCCGGCGCTCGGTCTGCGGGGCTGGCGCCTCCGGGAGCTCGAGCCGGAGGTCATCGACCGCCAGCTCCGCGCCCTCGCGACCGCAGCGGCCGACGCGCCGTGCGACGTCCGGGTGATGGCGCCGATGATCGCCACCGCAGCCGAGGCCGAGGGGTTCGTCGAGTGGGCGCGGTCTGCCGGGCTGCCCACCGTCGGGGTGATGGTCGAGGTGCCGTCCCTCGCGCTCCAGGCCGAGCGGCTGGTCGAGGTCGTCGACTTCGTGTCGATCGGCACCAACGACCTGTCGCAGTACACCTTCGCCGCCGACCGGCTCGTCGGCGAGCTCGGTGAGCTGCTCGACCCGTGGCAGCCGGCGGTCCTCGACCTGGTGGCCCGCACGGCGGCCGCCGGCCGGCGCGCGGACGTGCCGGTCGGGGTGTGCGGAGAGGCCGCGAGCGACCCCCTGCTCGCGCTGGTCCTCACCGGCCTCGGCTGCTCCAGCCTGTCGATGTCGCCGGCAGCCCTGCCCGAGGTCCGCGCGTCGCTGGCCGGGACCCCGCTCGCGCGCTGTGAGGAGCTGGCCGAGCTGGCACTGGCCGCGGCGGACGGCCGTGCGGCACGTCTGGCCGTGGCGGACGCCGGCAGCTGACCCTCCACCGGGCGGGGGGGGGCGGGGGGGGGGGGGCGCCCCCCCCCC
>NZ_CAXQBR010000046.1 GCF_964222135.1 Euzebya sp. | reverse complement strand
TACTCCTCCCACCGGGCTGCAACCCGGCGATCTACTTCAGGACTTCGGGAGGGTACGCCGCCCTCGTTTTCGAACCTGTCATCCACAACATCTGGGTATAGCTCGACGCAGGGCAAACCGCCCGCGGAGCTTTCACCATCGAAGAGCCCGGGACTTACACCGTCTACTGCTCGGTGCCCGGTCACCGGCAGTCCGGGATGGAGACGACCCTCACGGTGCTCGCGGCGTCCTGACCGCGAACGAGCTGAACCCGATGGCCCGCGGAGGTCGGCGACCATGACGACAACTCGCGACGGGCCATGGACAGGGTGGTGCAAGCCTCCGGACTGCAGCGCGCCGAACTCGCCTTCGCCGGCTACGCGCGCGCTGGTCAGCACGACCGCGTAGACGCCGGCCGCCCCGCCGATCGTGTGCGTCGGGGCTCGGCACGATGGCGGGTGCGGTAGGCGGGTTGCCGGCGGCCCCTGCCCACCGGCGACACCCCCGTTGGGGGCATCCACATCGAGGGCTGAGCGGTGCGGTCCGCTCCACGCCGCGGACGTTGGCGCCCGTCATGATCACAACCGCCGCGACCCGAGCGGACGGGCGAAGTCGGCGTGGACGTAAGCGCTGAAGGTCAGCGCCATGGCGCCAATGACGCCGTCTTGCCGACCACGAAGCTCCAGTCGGCCAAGAAGCCCCAGTAGCCGCCCAGCCGTCCGCGCGCATGGATATAGGTGCCGCCGGATTCGGTGTAGATCGCGGCGAGCTGCGCGAAGGAGGTGACGTTGGCGTAGGCCACCACTGCCGCCAGCGCGCCAGGCCTGCGAGCATGCTGGCCAAGTTGGCGGCGGTGTGCGCGGTCGGTGCCGCGGGAGCCCACACCCACTTCCGCCTGGTCCCCACCATCGTGGCGGCGCAGGAGGCCGCCACTCCGCGGATGCACCGTCTGGTCACCGCGGAGCTGGCGCTGTTCACCGTCGTGCTGGGGCTGACGGCGGTGCTCGTGCCGCTGTCACCGTGACCACCCACGCGCGCCGGGCGTCCGCGCCTCAGCCGGCGGTGCCGCAGACCTGCTCGGTGGTGCGCTGCTGCGACGCCAGCTGGTCGGGCGTCCACCAGGTCTTGATGTACGCCAGGACCGCCCGGCGGTCCTGGACGTCGAGGTCATCGGCGAAGGCGGGCATCGTCGGGGCGTCCTCGGGCAGGCCGGGTCGGTCGGGCAGCCCGTCGGCGATGATGTCCAGCAGCTCGCAGTCGGCGTGGTGCCAGGTGTGGCCCTGGGCGTTGTGCCGGGGCGGGATGTCGGAGATGGCACCGCCCGCCCCTCCGCCGTGGCAGCCCATGCAGCTGGTCTCGTAGATCGCCTCGCCGCGGGCGACCGCCGTCTCGTCGTCACCGGCCGACCCGCCGTCCTGGGTGGCGCAGCCGGTCAGGGACACGGCGAGGAGGATGACGACGGTCGAGGCGGCACGCGTCATCCGCCCTCGACCTCGGCGTGCTTGGCCCACTGGGCGGCGAACTCGCGCTCCCGGACCACGTGCTGGGCGCGGGCTCGCATGGCGAACGGGGATCGGGCGACCGAGGCGATGATCAGCCGGTTCAGCCACGACAGCGGCCACCGCAGCGGCCGGACGATGTTGCAGAACAGCACCACCCGGACGCCGTCGGTGTCGTTCCACGCCCGGTGCACGTAGGTGTCGTCGAACGTCAGCGACCGGCCCTCCTGCCAGTGGCGCATCTCGCCGCCCACCTCGATGCCGGCCCGGTCGGCCGGCTCGGGGACGATCAGGGCCAGGTGGTGGCGCAGCACCCCGCGGTAGGGCCCGACGTGGGCAGGTGCTTGCCGGGCGCGAGATGGAGAAGAACGCCGTCGTCAGGCCGGGGATGGCGCGCAGCACCGCGGCGGTGCGCGGGCTGCGGATGCAGTTGGCGTCGTCCCACACCCCGTAGCCGACGAACCAGTAGGTCTTCCACCGGTCGTCGTCGCTCAGCTGGATGTCGTCGGGGGCGATGTCCTGGAAGTTGGGCAGGGCGTCGCGGACCCGCAGGACCTGCTCGGCTTCCGCCCGGATCGCCGGGAAGTGCGACTCCAGCAGGTGGGTCCACGGGAACGCATCGGGGTCCAGGAACGGCTCGGTGCCCACCAGCGAGAAGCGGCCGAGGAGCCGGTGCACCAGGTCTGGCACCACCCGGTTGCCCTGCACCGCCCGCTGGATGAGTGGGATCAGGCGGCGGAGCAGCGCGGTCATGCGGTTCAGTCCTTGTCGGTCGAACGGCGAGGTGGGCGGAGGCGCGGGTAGTCGCACGGGTACCCGATGTCGTGTCCGGGCTTGACCATCTGCTGGTGGTGCAGACGGCCGTCGGATCCGGTGACCACCTGAAAGAGCATCCGCGAGCCGGCGAGGTAGGAGGTGAAGGCGTCGGGCCGCCCATCGTTGGCTCGGACGTCGACGACCTCGCCACCAGCCCAGGGCATCAGGTCCCGAACGCCGCACCGGCCATCGTCTCCGTGGAACCGGTGGTCCCGTATGATCTCTGGCTCACGGCGGCATGCAGTGGTCGAGGGGGATGACGTGCTGGTCACCCGGTCCGGGTGGTGTCGCGGTACTCCTGCGCCGTCAGCAGTCCGTCGAGCTGGTCGGGGTCATCGATGTCGATCAGGATCATCCAGCCCTGGCCGTAGGGGTCGCGGTTGACCCGCTCCGGGTCGTCCTGCAGCGCGTCGTTGCGCGCCACGACGGTGCCGCTGACGGGGGCGATGAGGTCGCGGACGGTCTTGGTCGACTCGATCTCGCCGAACGGCTGGCCCTGCTCGACTCGGCTGTCCGGCTGGGGGAGGTCGACGTAGACGACGGTGTCCAGCTCGTCCTGGGCGTGGTCGGTGATGCCGACCCGGACGTGGCCGTCGTCCTCGGTGCGGGCCCAGGTGTGCCCGGCGTGGTAGCGCAGATCCGCTGGGTTGGTGGTCATGGTCGATCCTGCCGTCTAGACGGGGAAGATCTGGGCGAAGAAGTCGGCGAAGACGGCGAGCGAGACGAACCACAGGCCTACACCGACCAGGACGGCGCCGCCCCACCGCTTGATCGTGGGCGCGGTGGCTTGGATCCGCTCCACGGTGGCCTCCTCCGCGCGGGAGACGGTGAAGGCGGCGGTGAACATCAGGACCACGATCACCATCGCGGCGAGCCCGAAGGCGACCGACGCGGCGGCGACGCCGCCGGTCACGAGCGATTGCCCGGCCAGACCGGCCAGGATGGGCCCCGTTCACCCGAAGCCCGCCGCCAGGTAGAAGAAGCCGAAGGCGGTGAACCCCGCCACCGGGTGCTGGCGTCGCAGCTTGGCTTGCTTCCGGTTGAGGCGCTTGGTGACCCGCTCCACGGTGCGGAAGGGCGAGTCGGCGAGCACGCCGAGCTGCACCAGGCCCAGCACGATCAGCGCAGTGCCGACGATGATCCGCAGGGTGATCCCGACGGTGCTGGTGAACGTGACGCCCGCCGCGAAGGCGCTGCCGCCCAGGGCGATGAGCGCACCGAGGACCACGAGGAACAGCGCGGCGCCGCCGGCCAGGGCGGCGGCGAACACCGCCGGCCGGCCCTCGCCCTCATCGGATCGGCCGGCCTGCCGGGACAGCAGCGTGACCAGCAGGGGGAAGGAGCAGGGTGCGAAGAACGACGCGATCCCCGCACCGGCGGCCAGGACGAGCAGGCCAGCACCTTCGAGCGCGGGCAGGTCGAAGCGGGGGTACAGCTCGTAGCCGGCGTAGCCGGCGAGCGCCACGACGAGGACCCCTGCGGTCAGCAGGGCGTACCGCGACCACGAGCGCTGGCCGTCATCGGCGTCTGCGCCGCCGGCCTCGGCGGTCTGGTCGTCGGTGAGGGTTCGCTGCACCGGGAAGCCGGCGTCGGCCAGGACCTGGGCGATCGTCTGCTCGTCCACCTGCTGGTCGTCGTAGGTGACCGCCACCTGGTTGGTCCGGGACTCCGGCCGGACGTCCTGCACACCGCCGACGTCTGACAGGGCGTTGCGGATCGTCCGCGAACAGCCGTCGCAGTGGATGTCGTCCACCTCGAACGTCCGGTGCGCCATGCCGCCCACCGTAGGCCCTCCACCCACGTGGAAGGTCAAGTGTCGGAGTCGTCGGGGCGGTTCCGGACGCCGGCGAAGGCGATGAGCCCGCCGATCGTCGCCAGGGCCGCACCGGCGGCCATGGCGGTGCGGTAGCCGCTGACCGAGGCGGCTCGCAGGTCGGCGACGACGTCGTCGGGGACATCGGCAGGAAGGCCCTCCAGGGCGCTGGTGGGCCGGTCACGGGCGGACGCCACGACCTGGTTGTCAGGACGGCCTTCCGGGCCCGCTGGCGGCAGGTGGGCCCTGAACGTCACGCCGAAGGCCAGCCCCATCAGGGCGACGCCGATGAGCCCGCCCGTTCGGGCGACGTCGTTGTTGGCCCCCGACGCCACGCCGGCCCGGTGCTCGGGGACAGCCGTCATGACCGCGGTCGTCAAGGGGGCGACCGTGGTGGCCAGCCCCACGCCGAACAGCACCACGCCGGGCAGCACGCCGGTCCAGTACGGGTCGGTTGGTTCCAGATAGGCCAGCCACGCCAGGCCGACGGCTGCCACCACCGGTCCTGCGGTCATCGGTGCCCGCACACCGATCCGCTGGCTGGCGCGACCGATCCGGGAGGAGAGGGCGATCATCAGCAGCGTCACGGGCAACGTCGCGGCGCCTGCCTGCAGGGCGCTGTAGTCCAGGACCGTCTGCAGGTAGATGCTGAGGATGAAGAAGTTGCCGTTGAACACCGCGTAGATGGCCAGCGTCGTGGCGTTGCCGGCGGAGAAGTTGCGGCTGGCGAACAGCTCCAGCGGCAGCAGCGGCTGCGTCGCCCGTCGTTCCCGCACGAGGAAGCCGGCCAGGCCCGCCACGGCGATGACGATCCCCGTGCTGAGGGACAGGGACGTCCAGCCCGTCGTCGGCCCCTGCAGCACGACGAACGACAGCGCACCCAGGGCCACCGCGGCCAGTGCCGCCCCCCACACGTCGAGCGGCTGACCCTCGACTCGTTCGTCGCGGCTCTCCTCGATGCCGCGGGACAACGCCAGTGCTGCCGCGACGAGCGGGATCGGCAGGACGAAGATCCAGCGCCACGACAGCACATCGATGGCCACGCCGGCCACCAGCGGACCGATCGCGGCAGCCGCGCCACCCCATGCGGCCCATGAGCCGATGGCCCCGCCACGCTCCTCATCCGCGAACGTCGAGGTCACCAGCGCCAACGTGGCCGGCATCAGCATGGCCGCCCCGATGCCCTGCACCGCTCGGGCGGCGAACAAGGCGGCCGCGGCTGGTGCCAACCCGGCCGCCAGCGATGCGCCACCGAAGGTGAGCAGGCCGGTGCGGAACAGTCGTCGTCGCCCGTACCGGTCACCCAGGGAGCCGCCGAGCAGCAGCAGGGCTGCGAGGGGCAGCAGGTAGGCGTTGACGATCCACTGCTGACCCAGCAACCCGAACCCGAGGTCTCGCTCCATCGCCGGGAGGGCCACGAAGACGACCGTCTCGTCCAGCGTGGTGACCCCCAACCCCAGGATCGCGGCGACCAGCGTCCGCCGCTGGCTCGTCATCGACGGCGAGCGGCCGGCGCGGCGTGCTCGACGTGGTGCTCGATGACGCCGCAGAAGGTGCCCGTGCCGTCGTCCAGGTCGCTGGCGCGGGCCACCAGGGCGGTCAGCTCGGCGCGCAGATCCTGCATCTCGGCGATGCGCTGGTCCAGCTCCGCGGTGTGGCGGCGCAGCAGCGCGACGACGTGCCCACAGGGCCGTTCGCCGCGTTCGTGGAAGCCGAGGATCTCGCGGATGTCGTCAAGCGACAGCCCGAGCCGCTGCGCGGTCCGGATGAACGACAACCGCTCCGCGTCGGCCTCGCCGTACACCCGGTAGCCGCTGGCCGTGCGTGCCGGCTCCGGCAGCAGCGCGATGGACTCGTAGTACCGGATGGTCTTGGGGTTGAGGCCGAACCGGTCGGCGAGCTGGCCGATGCGCATTCACCCAACCTAGACCCTCCACTAGACTGGAATGTCCCATGTGGCTTCGGGGTTGACCTTCCACCCTGGTGGAGGCCGTACGGTCGTGCTCCTCTTCCGACCGGCAGGAGCACGTCATGGCAGCCATCCGCCACCGGCCGCACGTCCGTGCGTTGGCGCTCCACCTCGTCGCCGGCTCCGTGCTGCTGCTGACGGGCTGCGCCGGCGACGACGATGCGGCGGGCGGGCCGAACGCGACGGCTGGGGCCACCGCGACGACCGACAGCCGCTCCATGACCTCGACGCAGGAGGCGACGATGGGGGCGGAGCCCATGGAGTCAGAGGGCGAGATGGGCTCCATGGCCGCCGATGCGCCACGGCTGCCACCGGTGTTCGGCTACCACGACGGCGAGCAGGTGCTGTTCGTCCACCCCGAGGCCTCCGACCCTGACATCGCCCAGACGCTGGAGGGGATGATGGGCTCCCCTGTGCCGGTCGTGCTCAGTCTCGCCGACGTCCCCGAGAGCGCCCGCTCCCCGCTGTACGTCTTCACCAACGGCGTCACGCCGGAGGACACGCCGGCCGGTCCCGCTGGGCTTCCAACCCGACGTGTTCGCCACCGCGCCGGGTGACGAGGGCTACGCGCCGCTGCGCGAGCTGGTGCTGGTCACCTGGGCCGCGGACGCTGAGCCGCGCGTGCTGACCTCGGCTGCGGAGATCGACGACGCCGAGGCCGCCGGCGAGGTGACCCTCGAGCAGCCCGGCGTGGTCATCAACGCGCCGCTGCTCACCTGGCCCGGCGGCCAGCGGTAGTCGCGACGTGCCGCTTGACTTCAAGTCGACTTGAACACCTACGGTGGCTATCGATGGACAGCTTCCGGATCGCCGAGCTCGCCGATCGCACCGGCTTCAGTAGCGCCACCCTCCGGTACTACGAGGACATCGGTCTGCTGGAGCAGCCCGACCGCACGGCTGCCGGCCACCGGCTGTATGACGCCGAGGACGAGGCGCGGGTGCGCTTCATCCGGCGGGCCAAGCGCATGGGGTTGAGTCTGGATGAGATCCGCGACCTGGTCGCAGTTTGGGCCGTCGGCGAGTGCGCGACGACGCGGCGGCAGCTCCGGGAGCTCGTCGAGCAGAAGATCGTCGCCGTGCGCGAGCAGGTGGAGGAGGCCGCGACCTTCCTGCAGCAGCTGCAAGAGGTCAGCGAGCGCCTCGCCGCGGCGCCCGAGCCGGGGGAAGGCTGCGGATGCGCTCCCGAGCTGCCACAGGTCGACACCGTCCAACTCGTCCAGATCCGTCCACACGACAGGACCACCGACCACACCGACACGACGAGTCAGGAGAGGAGGGATCATCATCGTGAGCGCCAGCGTGCGTGAAGAGCTGCCGAGGGCCGAGCCGCAGTGCGGTTGCGGCTGCGCCACCGACACCGGGTCAGCCTGCCAGTGCGGCTGCGACTGCTGCGGGTGACCGAGAAGTCGAGCCGGCAGTGGACCGAACGACCGAAGACGACAGGGAGGACACCGACGATGTGCATGAGTTGTGGATGCGGCAACCCGAACACCGAGAAGCCCGACCAGATCACCAAGCAGGACCTCGAGCGGGCCGCACAGACCCAGGGGACGACGCTTGACGAAGTGGTCGACAACATCCAGAAGACCCACTCCTCCACCGGCTGACCGGCGTGTGCGCCTCCTCGGACAGAACGGCTCGAGGAGGCGCGCCCAGGCGACCGGCCGATAGCTGTACCTCATGCCCGGGATGCACCTAGCAGCAGCCCGAGGCGGGTTGGCTGGGGATGGTGAACGCTTCCCATAGTCCTCGGGTCGAGGGAGTCGATGGCGGTGCTGCCGTCGTCCCCGGAACCGCGGTCCCCAGCCCGGCAGCGGCATCCCGCAGGCCACGGGTGATGTTCTGCTCCGCTTTAGCGAGCTGTTGATCATGGGCCAGGGCCGCCGACAAACGACCTGATGACGATGCCGCCGCCCGGTTCCCTGGTGGGAGGACTACAGCGAGACGTCGACATGGCCTCGGCGACAGCTAACCTGCGAGCGCCATGACGGCCGAGTCCGCCGGTCGTCAGATCGCGGAGCACACGCCAGCGGGATCGCATTCGGCTGGGTCCAGCCGAGCCAACCGCTGGCGCAGTCGTCGCAGCGCAGCCTGCGTCGCCTGCAACTCGTCCAGGCGGCCCTGGATTTCGACGAGACGGGCGTCGACCAACTGCATGGTGTGCCCGCAGGGGGCCGAACCGGCGTCCCTCACGTGGATCACCTCTGCGATCTGGCGCAGGGTGAGGCCGCCAGCTTGGCGCGACGGACGAACAAGACCCTGTCGACCGCCTCCCGGGGGTAATCGCGGTAGCCACCGGTGGTGCGGTCAGGCACCGGAAGCAGCTCCACGCCCTCCCAGTAGCGCAGGGTCTTGGCGGAGACGCCGGTGGCGGATGCGAGCTCACCGATCAGCACGGTCGAACACCTCTCGGACATGACGGCACTTGACCTTCCAGCCTAGGGGAATCCCTACGGTCGACCGGCGCCAACCGCCGCTGCAGGAGCTGCCGATGCCCGACACCACCACCGACTCGTACGACCTGGTCGTGGTCGGCGCGGGCATGGCCGGCGTGTCCGCGGCCAACAAATGCGCGGCGGCCGGCTGGCGGGTGGCCATCGTCGACGCGCTGCCCTACGGCGGCACGTGCGCGCTGCGCGGGTGTGATCCCAAGAAGATCCTGCGACGCGGCGCGGAGATCATCGACAGCGCACGGCTGCTAGGCGGCAAGGGCATCGACGAGGGCGGCCTGACGATCGACTGGGCTGACCTGATGGCGCACAAGCGCGGGTTCACCGACCCGTCCCGCAGCGGATTGAGGACGGGCTGGCAGGCAACGGCGTGGCGACCCTCCACGGCACCGCCATCTTCACCGCCCGCGACCGGCTCACCGTCGACGGCAAGGCGCTGGCGTTCCGGTACGCCCTGATCGCCACGGGCGCACGGCCGCGACCGCTCGATCTGTCCGGTGCGCAGCACGTCATCGACAGCACCGACTTCATGAACCTGACCGACCTGCCCGACCGGGTGCTGTTCATCGGCGGTGGGTACGTGTCGTTCGAGTTCGCCCACATCGCCGCCCGCGCCGGCAGCCACCCGGTGATCGTCGACCGGGGCCCGCGGCCGTTGAAGGGCTTCGACCCCGACCTCGTCGAGCGGCTCGTCGACCGCGGGACCGAGGTTGGCATCGAGATGCGCCGCGACACCGCCATCACCGGCATCGACCGCCTCGACGGGGGCTACCGGGTGACCCTGACCACCGACGGCGACACCACCACCGTCGACACCGACCTGGTGGTCCACGGCGCGGGCCGCGTCCCGCAGCTGGACGAGCTGGACCTGGACGCCGCCGAGGTCGCCCACGGCGAGCAGGGGGTGACCGTCGCCGGGCACCTGCAGAGCACGACCAACCCGGCGGTCTACGCCGCCGGCGACGCGGCCGACACCATCGGCGCACCGCTGACCCCGGTGGCGGTGTTCGAGGGCAAGGTCGCCGCCTCCAACATGCTGAAGGGCCATACCACGACTCCGGACTACGACGGCGTGCCGAGCACCGTGTTCACCATCCCCGAGCTGACGCGGCTGGGACTCTTGGAGCAGGACGCCCGGGACCGCGGCCTCGACATCGAGGTGCACCACCACGACACCAGCAGCTGGTTCTCCAACTACCGAGTCGGCGAGACTACCGCGGCGACCAAGATCCTCGTCGACCCGGCGAGCGACACCGTCGTCGGCGCCCACCTGCTCGGCCCGGAGTACGCCGAGCTCATCAACATCCTGGCGCTGGCGATGAAGCTGAGCCTCACCACCCGCCAGCTGAAGTCCATGACCGCCGCCTACCCCACCGTCGGCTCCGACCTCGGGTCGATGCTCTCTTGACGCTGTTCACAGCAGACGGCCTAGCATCATCAGCGCCGAACGCGACGTTTCCGTCGTCGAGGCGCTCAAGGCGCTGCGCCGCCACGCGCGAAGCCACAGGGACAATATCCATGAGGTCGCGTGGGTGGTGATCGATCGGGGCCGCCGACGCGATCGAGTAGCCGCCGGAGTTGCACATCGCGAACGTCAGCGCGCTGGAGCGGCGTCGTGGGCGAGTCGTTGGGCGTGCGTCCGTCGAAGGGCGGTGGAGATGTCGGCGGTGGCGATGGGTTGGGTGGCGGTGGGGTGGAGGCCGTCGGACTCGACGGCCGGGTCCTGGGTGCGGTGAATTCGTGCGGTGTGGCGGTGGCGGGAGAGCATGACGTAGGTCATCTCGCGGTAGGCGGTGTCGTCGAGTAGGACGTGGGTGGTGTCGACGGTGCGGCCTTGCGATTTGTGGACGGTGGTGGCGTAGGCGTGGGTGATGCCGTCGGCGTCGGTGTAGCTGGCGGGCAGGGTGATGGCGTGTCCGTGGGTGGTGGTGGCGTGCACGGTCAGCGTCGCCGGGTCGATGGCGTCGATGACGGCGGTGGTGCCGTTGAGGACGCCGAGTCGCCGGTCGTTGCGCAGGCACAGGATGGCGTCGCCGATGCGGTACTGGCGGGTGCCGATCGGGGTGTCGAGGCCGTAGAGGTGGCCGGCGTCGGCGAGCCGTTGGCGGGCGAGGGTGTTGAGCCAGTCGACCTGGTCGGTGCGGGCGGCGAGCATGGTGGTGGTCAGGCCGGCCTGCCGATCGGCCCACCAGCCCTCCACGACGGCCCGGATGGCGTCTTCGGCCGTCTCGTGGGACTGGTGCCGGGCGGGGTGGGTGAAGTGGTCGACGGCGGTGGTGTCGTGGCCGTCGCGGATGGCGTCGACGGCGGCGCGTTCGGCGGGGTCGTGCTGTCGCCGGTTGGTGGTCAGCTCCACGGTGTGGGGGTGACGGGCGAGGGCACGGAAGAGGCCGCCGGCGTCGATCTCGGGGAGCTGGTGGTGGTCGCCGACCAGGACCAGGCGGGCGCCGACGGCGGTGGTGTGATCGATGAGTCGGGCGAGGGTGCGGGTGCCGACCATGGCGGCCTCGTCGACGACGATGACGTCGGTGTGGCGGGGCGGGTTGGCGTCCAGGCCGGCGAGGAGCCGGTCGATGGTAGCGGCGGGGATGCCGGCTTCCTCGCCGAGCTGCTGGGCGGTACGGGCAGCCAACGCGACCCCCACGACGGTGCAGCCGGCCTGTCGCCACAGCGGGACGGCGGCAGCCAGGGCGGTGGTCTTGCCCGTGCCGGCCCGGCCGACGACGACCTGGACGCCCTGGACGCCGGTAGTGATCTGGCGGACCATCACCGCCTGCTCGTCGCTGAGACGGACGTTGCCTGCCAGGGCGGCGTCCACCACAGCGGGGTCGCAGGCCACGGTGGCGACCGCGGTGGTGGCCTGGTGGAGGGCTTGCTGCTCGGTGCGGAGCAGATCCGGGGTGGAGTAGACAGTCTCGTCCGGCCGCAGCGACGTGAACCGGTCGGTGCCGGTGGTGCTGCCGGGGGTTGGGGTGGTGTCGAGTGGGATGTTGAACTGGGTGGCGTGGATGCGGGCGCGCCAGGTCAGGACGCCGAGGTGGTCGCGGGCATCGTCGAGGGGTTCGGCCAAGAGCCGGTCAGCCAGCACGTCGGGGCGGACCTTGGAGTGCGTCAGGATGGCCGTGACGGTGTCGCGCAGCGGCGGGCAGTCCTCGGCGCGCACCGCGGCTGCGGCCGACAGCCGCTGCAGCACCTGGTCGACCTCTGGCGTGTCGGTGCCTGGACGAAGGTGCGGTGGGGTGAGGCGGACGAAGACGCCGGTGTCGTGGGCGAGCGTGGCGTCGGTGAGCTGCTCGAGGACGTCCAGGGTGGCGCCGCGGGGGAGCCGGTCGCACCACGCCCGCACGACGTCGCGTCGGGTGAACGTCGAGGTGGTGGCGGTGAGCCCGTCTGGGCCGGCCAGCTGGTCGGTGATGCGGTCGACGTCGACGCCGTCGAGGAGGCGGCGGGTCTCGGTGAACAGCAACCGCTCGAGCCGCTGCGTGCCGAACCCGATCGCCTCGGCACGGGCGGTCCAGCGCTCGTACAGGGTGGCGTGTGAGACGCCGTACTCCTTGCGCTGCCGGGTGGTGAGGGTGGCGACCTGGGCGGCCTTGGCCGAGGACTGCCCGACAGCGTCGAGAGCGGCGAGGATGTCGGCTCGGCGGCGGGAGAAGTGGTCGATCACCTCCCGCGGCACCCCGTCCACGTCGGCGGTGCCGTTGACCGGCGCCGCCCAGGCCACGCCGAGGGCGATGGTGAGCTCGTGGCGCAGGGCGGCTTGGTAGACGTAGCCGGCGGTCTTGGCGTGCTGGTACAGCCGGCGGCCGTGGAGGGTGCGCCACCGCCCGTCGTCGGGGGTGTGGGCGAGGTTGGCGACCAGCACGTGGGTGTGGACGAGTGGATCGCCGGCGCGGGAGGTGCGGTGCCGAAACGCCGCCGCCACCGCGCCATCGACGTCCACGATCTCGGTGCCGCCGGCGCCGCGTCGGGTGGCCAGGGCGTGGCGTTGCAGGTAGGTCAGGGCGGTCTGGACGGCCCGGTCGTGGGCGGCCCGGACCTCCTCGCCGATCTCGGGTGGCGTGAGCGCCCACAGCAGCGACACCGACTTGGGTGCGCGGAAGGTCAGGTCGAACCCGGGCAGCCGCGGCTTGCCGTCACCGCGTCGCAGCCGCTGGCCGGTGCGGGGGTGCTGCCCGGCGAGGACGGCCTGCAGGTCGGAGGCGGTGACCCGGCCGGACAGGCCGAGCCGGTGGGCGGCAGCGCCGGTCCACCAGCCCGGGGCCTCGCCGGCGCCGAGGTAGTAGTCCTCCACGCCGGAGGCGACGACCTCCAGGTAGTACTCGCCGCCGCCAACGGCGAGCTTGCCGATGTTCAGCACCGCCGACCACCCCCCGCGCAGCGGGCCGCACCGGGGAGTGCAAGTCTGTGTCCTCCAATGGGGGCTTGAGTCGCGGTGTCGCCGGACCAACGTGGCGACGTGCTCACCAGAGCTGGGGCGACAGCAGACCTGGGGTAGGACAGTGACGGTCGGTTGGCGTCGAAGCAACGACGGTCGGAAGGGACGAGGCTGATGCGAGGGGTCATCGGGCGACCTCCAGTTGGGCGTCGCGCCGGCGCCCAGGGTTCTGAGGTTCCGCGGCGATGTCGCGTTGGGCGTCGGCGAACTTGACCGCGTCGGCCAGCCGGGTCTGCCAGTCGGGCGCGACGTCGACTGCGGGGATCTCCACGAACGAAAGCGAGCGGTCGAAGGGGACGGGCTCGGCGTCAGGCAGGGCGTCGGTCAGGGCGTCGCGCAGCGACCCGCCACACGATGCGGCGAAGGCGCTGGCGGCCCAGCCTCCCAACTCGCCGACGGCGACCGGGACCGACCGGCGGCCGATGCCGGCCACGGGGGTGGTGACCTTGGCGATCGCCTCCGCCAGCGATCGGTCGTCCAGCACTGTGACCGCGAACGCGGCCCAGGCCTCGTGCGCCAGCCCCTCAGGCTCAACAGACGGCGGTTCGTAGTCTGGTACCCGAGGCGAGGGCTGTACTTCGCGTTGGCGGCGCTGCTGGGCCTCGACGGCCCAGCCGTCCCTGACGGCCTTGACCAGCCAGCCGGCCGGGTTGCGCACCCGGTCCCACGGCAACGCCGCCAACGCAGCCTCCACCAGTTCCTGGCCGTGCTCGGCCAGCAGGCTCTCGGCAGCCGCAGCATCCAGCCCGACCTCGACCAGCCGGTCGACCACACCGGCCGGGTCCGCCTCGCGCGCGTGCTGCAGGTGTTCTTCTTCAGCAACAGCACTGTCTTTGCATTGGCCCATTTCACGGTGTCCCGTGACATGGGACACGGTGGCGGTTTCGCCCGTGTCCCAGGACATGGGACGCGGGTCATCGGACTCCGTGTCCCAAGATGTGGGACACGGGTCGCCGGCCGCCGTGTCCCCGATTGTGGGACACGGGCTGACCAGCCCGTTCTCGCGGTCGTGCTCAAGGGTCGGGGTGGTGGTGAACCGCTCGATGCAGGCCGACGGGTCAAGGACGTACCAGGAGGCGACGTAGCGGCCGGAGCGTGTCTCGCGCTGTTCCTCGTGCAGCACGAAGCCGTACACCCGCAGGCGTCCGAGGTGCTTGGTCACGGCGTTCTTGGAGAGGCCGAGGTTGTCGGCGATCCGCCGGACGTTGGTGTGGGCGACCAGTCGGCCGCGGTCATCGAGTTGGGCGTCCAGGGCGATGTCCTCGAGCACCGCCCAGGCGGTCACGCCGACGGCCCGCTTGACCTCGCGGGAGGACGGAAACACTTTGGCGTATGGCTCGGCTCGACCGATGATCCGGCCGTCGGAGAGGACCCGGCCGATCTCCTGGCCGAAGGCCACGACGTCGCGGGCTTGCGTCGGCCCCCCGGCGGCCGAGTCCCTGCCGTCTGACGTGGGGTCGATGATGGGGTGCCCGGTCATGACCGTGCCTCCACGACGGTGTCAGGACCGACCGACGCCAAGGCCAACTGCGCTGCCAACGCCAGGGCGTCCTTGGGCCACAGGGCGACGAACACGCCTTGGTCGGTGTCCACCACCACCACCCCGTTACCGTCGCCCTCCACCGTCACGTGGTGGCCGTGCGCGTCGATGACGCCGGTCATGACGAGCTCCCCATCAGGCTGGGAGTCGAGCCGTGTCCGCCGCCTAGACTCGGGGTATGCGGACCTTGACCGCGGCGATCAGCAGGCAGGGAGATCTGTGCGTCGCCCAATGCTTGGAGGTCGACGTTGCCTCCCAGGGGGAGACCCACGAACACGCCCGCGCGAACCTCATGGAGGCGCTTGAGCTGTTCTTCCAGGACAGCGACATCGAGGTCGGCGACGCACCAGTCATCGAGACCATCGAGATCGAGACGCGGGACGCATCCGCACGGCGAATGGGCAGCACAGGGCCGATGCAGCCCGATCCGCCCGAGCCGGGCCCCGTCATGGAGGCGTGGCAAGTGGTGCCGGCCGGGCCCGGGGCGGAGCGCGCCGATGACCACGGGGGCGCCGATGACCACGGGGGCGTCGAGATCCGCCGCCGTCGAATCACCGTGGACCAGGTCCGTGAGGAGCTGGATCGGTTCGAGGAGCGCTACGGCGTGCCGACCGAACGTCGGCTGGAGGTCTTCGATGAGGACGACCGGTGCTTCAACGAGGACTTGAACCGCTGGTCGAGCCTGGACCTCATGTGGACGCTTGCGCACGAGGACCGTGGCTGAGCCCGCGCCGACGGCACCCGAATCGAACACAGAACGAACACATTTTTCGGGAAACTCACTGGAATCGGCGGGGACGGCCGGGACACTGCGGGACGCATAACCGCAGGCAGACCCACTTTGGCGGGATCCGCGAGGACGCGCTGGGACCGCCTGACACCTTTCAGGTCCGTGTGTCTTCGGACATGGGGGTTCAAGTCCCCCCTCGCCCACCACCACCTCCAAGCCTCGTCTGACCAGCGGATATGCGTGGACCGCGGAGTCGCCGTCGGAGGCGTAGGTGAAGGGTCTCCGAGCTCCCATGACCAACTATGACCAACTGCGGTCGTGGGACGGGGTGGGATTCCGGCCCCGTCACCATGGGTCCCGATGCTTCACGTCCGTCCGCCGTGCGACGTCGCGCGACGGCGTACCCTGTACGACGTGAGAACCCTTACTGCCGCGATCTCGCAAGAGGGCGATCTGTTCGTGGCGCAGTGCCTCGAGGTCGACGTGGCGTCTCAGGGGGCGACGCACGATGAGGCCCGGGCCAACCTGATCGAGGCGTTGGAGCTGTTCTTCGAGGATGGCGACCTGGTGATAGGCCCAGCGCCGATCATCGAGCAGATCGACGTCGCGGTCTGAGTGGCCGGAGGAACCCACTCCGGCCGTGATGTTCTGCGCGCTCTGCGGCAGGCTGGGTTCGAGGAGACGTCTCGCCGAGGCAGCCACGTGAAGCTGAAGAAGGGTCCGGACGAACGGTCATCGTGCCGGATCATCGGGAGGTTGCCCGCGGGACGCTCCGCTCCATCCTCCGACAGGCCGGCATGTCCCAGGAGGAGTTCGACGACCTCGTCGGTTGACGGCGGCCACGGCGGGACGTAGGTCGAGGGCGTCTGCTGCGGGGATTCCACCGGTCGGGTTCGGGTGCCCACGGCCGTGTGGTGGGGCGCGGGGCGGGGCTCGTCGGGCGGGTCGGTGGGGTGAAGAGCACCTCGGCGATGGCGGTGGCGGCGATCTCGACATGCTCATCACAACGCCCGTTGCGAGCGCAACCGTCTTCCCAACGAAAGCCCGATGTTCGTTTGGAATGCTTGGACTCGCGATCGTACGTCGACAAGACTGTCAGCTGCCATGAGCATGGGACCACCCTGAGGCAGGTTCTGCCAGATGGATGGGACCACCGTGTTGCCAGTCGTGGGACCACCTCCCGGGGGTGGGGTCGCCTGAAGTGTTCGCTCCGTCGTCGT